>CAZDTE010000116.1:0-9839 GCA_964508275.1 uncultured Ardenticatenales bacterium | reverse complement strand
TTGCTTCAACACTTCGGGCGGTCGTCTCCCGCACCGCAAGCCGCTTGCCGGGACGTCATTGCCGGATTTCGTAAACGAACAGCGTGTCCTGCAGGTAGGCCTGCTTCGAGCCGTACAGGAACTCGGACGGCGGGACGATGGGTGTCACGGGCAACGCGCGGAGCACCCGGTCGCCGGCGTAGATCGTCTGGTCCTGCCCTTGCCAGGCCAGGCGCAGGGCTAGGTTGCGGTCCAGCGCATCCAGTACCGCCGGGGCCCGATCACCCAGGCTGTCACGCGCGATCACGATGTAGCGCACGCCCCATTCACGCAACAGGTTCATGCTGTCGACATCGGGAAAACCGGCTAACGGACCGGCATCTTCCCGATACCGCTGGGGCACAAACGTGCCGTAGCCGTAGGCTACCGGTTTGCCGTGCCAACGGGCCTCGTAGAGCGGGTAGCCGTACCACGTGCGGTCCAGTGGAAACTGGATGACCAACCCGCTCCCCGGTTGTCCGGCGAGCCACCGGTCGACCGGTTGTGGCTGCACGTATGAGTAACCGAGAGCAAAGGGCATGGGGGCGAACTCGATCAGGATGCCCGCCCACACGAGGGCAGCGATGATCCGGCCGTGCCGGTAACGCGTCAACGTCGCGGTGCCTAGCCCGGCCAGCACGGCGACGGCCAGGATAACGATCAGGCCGAAGCGGGCCCACACGCGCATGGCGTTGAAGAACGGGAGGAACAGGTACAGCAACAGCGTGGGCAACGGCACGACGATCGCCCCCGGCACGCCCATGTCCCACTGGATCGGATTCAATGCCGAGCGCGTCGTCAGCCAGTGCATACCCCGTTCGAAAAGCAAGCGCGGGCCGTCAGGCACGGGCAGGTGTACCGGGCCGGCCCAGAAATGCAACGTCGTGCCCAGCGCCAGCAGGGACGCGACGGCGGCCAACCGGCCGTAGACCCGGCCGGCTACCTGCCACCTGCGCCAACCCAGCCAGGCCAGCGCCACCGGGAGCCAGCCGACGAACAGCATGTTCTCAAACACATTCTGCGGGTAGCGTTCTGCCACAGTTCGGCCCCACAAGGGGTGCATGATGTTTGGCATGAGAAAATCCAGTGGGCTGGCGGACCACTGGTCCACGTATCGCAACGGGTAGGCTGCTGCCTGCCGCCCCGTGGTGCGCAAGAGCGGCACCAGTGCGGGCACCACCACCAGTCCGGCGATCACGGCCATCAGCAAGAGGCCGTACCCTAATTCTACCGCAGATTTGCGATTTCGCCAAGAGTGGACCCGTAGCGCAACGTAGATCGGAATGAACAGGCCGATCATGTAGGCATAGTACCAGGACGAAAGGGCGGCCAGCCCAAAGAAGAAGCCGGCAAGCGCGCTGTCGTGCGGGCGCTTCGTCCGAATCAGCCGCTCCAGGTAAAGGACGGTGAGCGGTATCCACTGCGTGCCCATCAGCGGCAGGTGGCCCGCGCCGAGGTGGGCGAACCGGTAGGGGGCGAACGCGAAGATCGTGCCCGCGATCAGGCCAGCGAACCGGCGACGCGAAACAGAGAATCCGAGCAGGTAGCCGGCGAAACCGGATAGCACGAACGACATGAGCAAGGCCACGTTGTAGGACACCACTTCGCCGAACCCGGCCGTGACCGGAAGGCCCAGAACGGTGTTTGCCAGGGTCGTTTCGGACAGAGCCACTGGATATCCGAAGGGCGCGAACACGTCGGGGTTGAAGAACGGGGAGACGCCGCGCACAAACAGCGCCTCCTTGAACCACCACATCTTTTGCACGTACTCGAAGTTGTCTCCCGGAGGCCCCAAGACGATCTGGTTGAGCCGGGCTGCCAAGGGGAAAGTCATGACAGCGGCGAGCACGGCGAAGAGTGCGAGGATGCCGCCGTTGATCGTGACGCGACGCCGCCAGTCGCTCACCGGTCGCCTCCTCGGATGCGGAAGAGAGACGCCTCGATCCCCAGGAAGGCGCGGCGAGTCACCAGTGCGGTCCGCGCGTTGCGTTCGATGGCCTGGTCCAGGGCCCGGCCGGGCGCGTGGCTTCGCACAATCCAGAGTCGGTCGTGCTGGATGATGGCCGCCTCGACCAGTGCGTCAAGTGCCTGCGGGTCATCCAGCCCGCGCCAGACACGTTGCTCGTCGGTGGCGTGGCGGAAGTAGTGGTGAAAAGGGATGAAGATGTCCTCGTCCACGAGGAATATCACGTCCGCGGGCTGCACGTGGTTGTCCACGTAGGCGGCGGCACCACGCCAGTCTTCTTTCTGCTGAACGCGGTAGAGCGTGTGCAGCGACACGGCGGAAAGGGCGACGATGGCCAGAGCCAGCCCCCACCGCAACCAGCGGTTGGGGATGGAAGCCAGGCCCAGCCCCAGGGCGAGGCAATAGGCCGGCAGCACGAACACCAGGTAGCGGGTGATGAAGAGGGGCGTGATCTGCGAGATGGCGTAGGCCAGGGCCATCGGCAGCGCCAGGTATAGCCAGACGAAAACGACGCTGTCATCCCTGTTGGCGCGCCACCGGCGGCGGGCCAACCGGGTGAGGGTGGGACCCAAACCGGACAGCAGAATGGCAGCAAAAACGGTCAGCACGGCGATCCGCCACGGTCGCGTGCCCGGAAACGTGGTGCCTACGCTGAAGTGTTGCATCACGACGACGATCTCGGTGAGGCGTGGGGGGCCGTATTTGCGGGCCACCCAGCCCCACCAGCCGTGGCGCTGTTGGTACAGCAGCCCGATGAGCAGGGGCAGGGCGAAGAGGGCTACGCCGGCCTGAACGACAACCCATCGCCAGAACCAGCCACGCTCGATCTGGCGGCGGGCGGCCCGGTACAGGACGAACGCGTTCTGGAACACGACAACGAGGATGGCGACGAAGTGGGTGTAGAGCGCGAAACCGGCGGCCAGCGACACGCCAATCCAGTCGGCTACCGTTCTGTCGGCCCGCAACACACGGGCGAACCATAGCACGGACGCCACGCTGAAGAGGGCGGTGAAAATGTACATGCGGGCTTCCTGGGAATACCAGATGTGGAGCGGCGAGATGGCCAACAGGGCGGCGCTCCACAGGCCGACCGTCCGATCGAACAGGGTTGTGCCCAGGGCATAGAGGAACAGAACGGAGCCCCAGCCGGCCAGGGCTGAAGGCAGCCGCAACATCACGTCGCTCTGGGCGATTGGCAACCAGAAATGGAGCAGCAGGTGGTAGAAGTTCCGGTCCGAGAACGGCAGGCCGGCGAGGTGGAAGAGGGAGAGTTCATGGAGCGGGCGCGTGGCGAAGGCCACGCTGTACGATTCGTCGAACCAGAAGCTCTCGCGGCCCAGGCTATACAGCCGGAGGAGGAGGGCCAGCAGGAGCAGAGCGAGCAGCCAGAATCTGAAAACGGTGCGCGCATGGCGCGCGTTTTGCGGGTGTTGTCGAAGTTCAGTCAACGTCCGTTTCTTTCGCCGGGTCATTTCACCGCCGAGACGCGGAGAGCGCAGACAAACGCTTTGTTGGGCAAGGCGAGCACGATTCTCAGAAAAGCCTGCCCTCGCGAGCGGTACCTATTCTCGTTACTGGACACAGGCGTTTTTTGTTTTGGCCACGGATAGCTACGGGTTTTCACGGAACAGCAAGTAAAACCGGTTCAAAATCTGTGGAAATCCGTGTAATCTGTGGCGAAAACGGCTATGTTGAGCGGTAACTGGGATTCTTGCCAGACTCCAGATCGTTACAGTTACCATGAGCGCCACTGCGCAAGCCAACAGGGATATAAGAGCGTCGAGCGTTAATCTTGAATGCGTGAAACGTAATACGCAACACGCAAAACGGAACTCGCAGAGCGCCGCGTCTGACGACTGACTACTGGTTACTGTTTTCGTAGCAGCCACCATTATACTCGAAAACCGGATTTGAGGGAAGATCGCGGTCGGGGAGGTAGGCATTGGTGAAGGTTGCCAACTTTCCAAAAGTTGGCAACCTTTTGCCACTGAAAAAGATACACTTCCGTCAGCGGGGCGGCGCGGTGAGATCGTAGAGGCGGATGACGCCGAATTGCGGGACGGCCTCGCTGTCGAGGAGGGCATAGCGCTGGTCGAAGTACTGTGGGACCGCCCCGGTCGGGTCACCGTAATGACCCGACCGCCAGATCAACCACGCACGGCGGTGTTGGGTGAGCACAACCTCGAGCGCTTCGTCAGGTGAGGCCGGCTCCGCCGGGATCGGGAGTGTGTCGAAGACCTCGATCTGGTCGCGGGCATAGTAATTGAACGGTTTGCTGTACCAGCCTGGCTCAAAGACGGCCACGTCACCCGGCGCCGAACGACTCAGCACATCGGCCGCGATCGCGCGCCAGTTCACGTTTTGCTCCGTGGCCTGCATCTGGAGCGAGATGAGTAACGGGATCACGGCGACGGGCAGCATCAGGGAGATCTGGAGGGAACGGCGGGGCAAGGTGCTGATTCCGTATGCCGCCAGGAGCAGGAACGGGGGCAGAAAGGGCAGGAGATAACGGGTGGCAAACAACGGCTTGATCTGGGAGATCGCCCACGCGCTGCTCAGCGGCACCAAGAGATACAGCAGGCAGAACAGCACCCCCCAGTCGAGTCGCTTCCGGTTCGGTGTGGACACACCGGAGCGCAACGCGGCGAGGATGGCCAGCCCGTAAAAGGCGTAGGCGGCCCGTCGCCACAACGCCGGCACAGCAGAGCGGGTGGTGCCGACCACGTAGAGCAGCAGCGTCTCCGGCAAGGCACGCAACGAGGGGATGCCCACCGCCTGGGCGACCCAGGCCCCTCCGCCGCCGGCCACCTGCCGGATGAGCGTGGGGACCCAGGGGAGAAAGAGCGCCAGTGCCACAGCCTGCACGACCAGCCAGTCGCGCACCAACGGTGTTCGCTCGGCGGGGACGTCGGCGGTAAGCATCAGCCAGGACGCGACTGCCGCCCAGTGTAATAGGATCACGAAGAACGCGTAGTAATGTGTGTACAGCGCCAGGGTGATCCAAAACGTGTATCCGATCCAGTGCCGCCGATGGCCGTCCTGCAATGCCCTGACCAGGTGACAGGAGGCGAAAAGGCTTAGCGCGGTCACCAGCGCGTACATGCGCGCTTCCTGCGAATACCACAGGTGAAGCGGGGAGACGGCGAGTAGCAGCGCAGCCAGGAGGGCCGTCATCTGACCGAACAGGGTGCGGCCCAGGAGGTAGATGCCGCCGACCGCAAGCAGGCCGGCGGTGGCGGACAGGCTGCGGAGGGCAAACTCGCTTTCGCCGAAGACTCGCCACCCGTGCAGGAGGATGTAGTACAGGGGCGGATGGATGTCGTGCGCCGTCCAGGCGATCAGGGTGGGGATGTCCATGCGGGCCAGGAACAGGCTGGTGGCCTCATCGAGCCACAGGCTCTCCGCGCCTAGCGTACGCAGCCGAAGGAGAAGAGCGGTCAGGAGTACGGCGGCCAACAACACAATCGGCAGCACGCGGGGAGGTGCTGCCGACGGCTCAGGACTTGGAGCGACGGGCATCGCGGTTATGAGCAGTCCAGCGGACTGCAAGCTCTATCAGGGATTACGATGCGGCCACTTTCTTCGTGGCTTGCGGACGACTGGCCCCCAGCGGGGATTGGCCTATCTGGCCGTTGTCCGGCAGCACAACCGGCGGTGGCGTCGGTCTCCGGTAGGCAACTTCCGCATCGGCCAAGATCTGGCGCACATACTCGTGGCTGATCGAATCGACGATGTCCCGTCTGCGTGCCTGCTCGGCCAGCTTGTGCAGCGTCCACTTGCTGAAGTTCAAATCCAGTTCGCGCGGATTCTGTTTGGCCAGGCTGATGATCTGGTCCTTCTGCTCCTGCGAGAAGCGCGGCGGCGGTCCACCGGAGCGGGGAGAGATCAGCCCCGCCGGCCCGTGCACATTGAAACGGTGAATCCACTTGCGGAGATTGGTGGGGTGTGCGCCCACCAGTGCCCCGATCTCCGGAATCCGGTATCCCTGGCTGGAAAGAAGGATTACGCGCGCTCGATGCCGCAGCGCTGGATCATCTCCTTCGGTCCAATGGCGGAGATTCTCGCCCTCCTCAGGCTTGATATCGCGCACGTAAAGTGCCATCGTCTCTTTTCTCCCTTCTCCACGGGGTTTGGCGACCTTCATGGTGACTGCCCGGCCTTTGAGAGTTAAGGGTGCGGTCGCCGCAGTTGCACTGGTTGACGCAGACGAACGTCTGGGAATCACCTGTCGTAATTGAAAGGAAACGCATAGTTGCTACTTGTCTTTTATTATACAGGGGTAAGATGAAAATCTCATGAACGTACACAGGGCAATTCCTTACAATCTGTTCATGTTTCGGCGATTCCTGGGATGCTCGAACTTGATGTTTTGTCGAATCCGTGGTATGCTGTAGAGGTATGTTGCGAAAATAGATGTCACGTGATGCGTTTTGCGTGACGCGTTTTGCGTGCGTACGCTTCGCGTCTCAAGGTCTGTTTCGTGCCATCGTCTTGCCGGCCAATCGTGCACCGATTTCGTGTGAGTTGAAGTCAGCTATGCAAAACCACATTCCCGCCATAGCCTCATTTCTGAACGAGCGAAAGGAAGCCTACGTCGATGACCTGGCCGCCCTGGTCAATGTGGATAGTGGGACCTATGACAAGGCGGGGGTTGACCAGATCGGCCGTTGGGTTCGATCCCGCCTTGCGCAAATGGACGCCCAGGTTCATCGCTATCCCCAGCAAGAATTCGGCGATTGTGTGTTGGGCCGGTGGCTGGGCAGTGGAGACGGGCGGGTCTTGATTGTGGCCCACATGGACACGGTCTATGCCCCCGGCACGGCAGCCGAGAGGCCGCTCCGGATCAACAGGGACCGGGCCATCGGTCCCGGCGCCGCCGATATGAAGGGCGGCCTGCTGGCCGGGCTCAACGCCGTGGCCGCTTTGCAGGGTATCGGCTTCACCGGTTTTGCCGAGATCGCGTTTTGGGTGAACAGCGACGAGGAAGTCGGCTCGCCCGCGTCTCGCCACCTGACCGCGGACTTCGCCCGCCAGGCAGATGCCGTTCTGGTGCTGGAACCGGCCCGCGCCAACGGCGACATCGTCAGCGCGCGCAAGGGGAACGGGCAGTACACGATCACCGTGCAGGGCAGATCGGCCCACTCCGGCGTGGAACCGGAGAAAGGCGTGCACGCTATCCTGGAGTTGGCGCACGTCCTCATCGCCCTGCACGAACTCAACGGCTTGCGCCCCGGCGTCTCCGTAAACGCGAATGTCGTCAGTGGCGGAACGCGAACCAATGTGATCCCTGACAGGGCAGAGGCGCGAGTGGATGTGCGCGTGCCGGATGAAGAAGCGGCAGCGGCCATCCACCAGGCCATCCATGCCCTGGCTGGGCCGGGCCGCGACATCGCGGGAACCGTCGTCAAGGTGGATGGAGCGGTTACCATGCCGCCGATGCCGTTGAGCCCGGCGACGGCCCGTTTGGCGGCCCTGGCCACCGGGATCGCCCGCGAGATCGGCTTCGAGTTGCACGACACGTTCACGGGCGGCGGCTCCGACGGCAACTTCGCCGCGGCATCGGGCATCCCTGTGCTCGACGGTTTGGGCCCGGTCGGTGGCCTGGTACACAGTCCGCACGAGTATTTGGAAATCGAGACCATCGTTCCCCGCACTATCTTGCTGGCCGGCTTAATCATGTCCATCACACAAGGAGGTGTGAAAGATGAACATCGCGGACATCGAACGGCTTATTCACGAGCAACGAATTGAGTTTGTACGGTTCGAGCAGACCGACTCGCACGGCATAAGCCGTAGCAAGACTGTCCCCGCTCGCCATTTTCGGCGCTTCAGCGAGAAGGGGCTGAACTTTCTGTTAGGGCTGTTGGGATTCGACGTGCAGGCCGGCCTGGCACCGGACACCGGCTATCTGGAAGAGTTGGGTTTTCCCGATGGCCGCATCTTTCCCGATCTAAGAACCTTCCAGATCGTACCCTGGGCCGAGGACACCGCCCGCGTGATCTGCGAGCCCTATTACCTGGATGGCCGGCCGGCGATGGCTTCCCCTCGCCTGGTGGTCAAGCTCCTGCTCGATGAGCTGGCTAATTTGGGATACGGCCTGCTCAGCGGTTTCGAGTACAAGTTCTACCTGGTGGATCGCCAGACCGGCAAACCGCCGTTTTCCGGCTCCCAAATCTTCGCCACCCTACGCAACACCTTCGACGAGGACCTGGTCTATGACATCCTGCGGGGCATGAGCGCAGCCGGAGTGGACATCATCACGGCGAATGCCGAGCAGGGGCCGGGGCAGATGGAGTTCAACTTCGCGCCGGCGATGGGGGTGACGGCTGCCGATCAGGCGTTCACGTTCAAGAACGGGGTCAAGGAGATCGCTGCCCAACACGGCTACAGCGCCTCATTCATGACCAAGCCGTATGCGGAGCAGAGCGCTTCCGGCTGCCATTTCCATCACAGTTTGGTGAACCTGCACACCGGCGAGAATGCCTTCGGCAACGCCGACGAGCCGTCAACGCTGAGCGACGTTGCTCGCCGGTTCCTCGGCGGGCAGATCGTCCACGCGCCGGCGATCTGCGCGCTGGCTGCGCCGACCGTGAACTGCTACAAGCACTACCGAATCTTCAGCTTCTCTCCGACGAACGCCACCTGGGGCTGGGAAAACCGCACTGCCGGCTTCCGGATCAAGGGGCTGCGTGGCGAAGGTCCGCACACCGAAAGCCGCCTGGCCGGCGCGGCCGCCAACCCGTACCTGGTCATGGCGGCCACTCTCGCCGCCGGCCTGGACGGCCTGCGCAACCGGATCGAACCGCCGGCGGAGGCGACCGGTGTCGCCTACGTGCTGAACGGCGTGGCCAATCTGCCCACTCGTCTCGACGATGCCCTCGACGCGCTGGAAGCGGACGAGCCGATGAAGGCTGCCTTGGGTCATGAGTTCATCAAGCTTTTCCTGGCCGTGAAGCGACACGAACTGGTCAAGGTGCGCCAGCACGTACAGAATTACGACACCGAGGATTTCAACGATCACGTGACCGCTTGGGAACGGGATGAGTACTTCGAGTTTCTTTAGGGCGGGCCGGCGATAACTCGTCGGGGAGACTCCGGTCGTCTGTGGCGGTTCGGGGCGAAAGGATCACCCAGGGCGATCCCTTGCGGTCGCCCTGGGCGGGTGCAAGACCCGCTCCTACCAGTGCCCCAACGCAAAAAAATGACGGCCACCCGGCTGCGCAAATAGATTTGACACATCGCGGGATGTGTGGTACACTGGGCCATGCTGTGATTGATCTGCACATGGCAGGGGGCATCCTCGCCCCATCATCGTATCACGCGTCGAGGAAGTCTTTTTCGTGGCCCACGTACCCGCTGGCCAGTCTCGCCTGCTTGACGGCATCCCCCGCCGTTCTGTTGTTGTCCTCTTCAGCCTCGCCCTGATTCTGCTCGCGACCCGCTCTTCGCCTCGTGCCAGCCCTGTTCTTGCACAAAACGCCAACCTGCTGACCAACCCCGGCTTCGAGGCAGGGACGGCGGGTTGGAGCTACATACCTTCCGCCGGTATGCAGGCGAACCCACGCGACTTGGTGATCAGCGAGGTTGCCTGGGCCGGCACAGCCGCTAACTCAGCCGATGAGTGGATCGAGATCAAGAACAATACCGGCCACAGCATAGACCTGTCGGGGTGGACGCTCGCCTCTGACGACGCCAGCCCAAACATCTCTCTGAATGGCACCATCCCTGCCGGTGGGTTCTTCTTGCTAGAACGGACTGACGACAACACGGTCAGCGATGTCACTGCAGATCAAACCTACACAGGCAGCCTGAAGAACTCGGGAGAGAAGCTTACGCTGAGTGACCCGGCCGGTGC
>CAZDTE010000115.1:0-9851 GCA_964508275.1 uncultured Ardenticatenales bacterium | reverse complement strand
GGGGGCGTTCCCCAGGTTATTGAGATGATACGGGGGTTGCAAAAAAAACGTACGGGAATGCTCATTCAGGGACTGTTACTGCTCTACAACCTATTCCTCGCCGGATGGTTCATCCTACGTTGGCTGCAGGGTGATCGTACCTGGTGGCTGTGGATGGGCAACGCCCTTACTCCCTTTTTATTCCTCCCGACGATCGTCTTCCTGCCGACGGTCCTGTTTCATCGGCGTCGAGCGGTCGGATTTGTCATCCCTGCGGCCGTGTTCCTGGTGACGTACGGTTCGCTCTTCTTGCCCCGCTGGTCATCGGCCTCCGCGGCCGGGGCAGACCCGCGCCAGTCACTGCGCGTGCTAACCTTCAACGTGCTCTTCGAGAACAAGGACTACCCGGCGATCGCCAGAATCGTGGCCGCACAGTCTGCCGACATCGTCGCCCTGCAGGAGGTGGAGCCCGCCCTGGCGGAGCTGCTGCGAGTGCGCTTCGCCGACACGTATCCGTACCAGGCACTGGAGCCACGCCGTGGACCGTTTGGGATGGCCATCCTCAGCCGCCTGCCGCTCGACGACCACCAAATCGTTGTGGAGAGGCCCTGGGGGGTTGGCGGATTCGCGACCTCGGTGAGCACCGTGTGCGGCCCGGTACGGTTGCTGGCGATGCATACCGTGCCGACGATTCCGGGCATCTCGCCGGCGCACAATCGGGTCGAAGTGTTCCGCACTGTGCGCGAACGCCGCGAGGAAATCCAGGACGCGCTGGCCTACCTCGGCCGGCACCCCGGGCCGACGTTGCTGGTCGGCGACTTCAACCTCACGGACCAGCACGAAACGTACCGCCTGATCACGCAAGGCTATCGGGACAGTTTCCGGGAGGTGGGGTGGGGGTTTGGCTTCACCTTCCCGGCCCGCCGTGGCCAATTGCCGCTCGTTCACCGGCCCTATAGCTGGCCGTTCCTGCGCATAGACTACGTGTTCCACTCGCCGGATCTGCGCGCCCAGGCGGCCCGCGTCGGGTCCGAGAACGTTGGCTCCGACCACCGTCCGTTGGTGGCCGACATTGTGCTGCCGTGCTCCAAGCCTGCTGGGCCGGGCTGACCTGGGGCGCGGCACAGACAGCGTTGCTTTTCGGGAACCAAACCAGCTTGCTGACCACCGAGACACCAAGGCACAAAGAATCGGAGACGTTCGTCCCTTCGTCCCTTCGCGTCTTCGTGGTGAGATCTTCTTGCTCCAAGCAGAGAGAGTTGCCCTGGGACACAGACTGCCTGACGATTCCCACCGAAAGAGCAGCACAACCTGTGACAGTCCCCATTTGTAAGAATCGGCACTTCATGATATAATAAGCACCGCCAAAAGTTGGGGCCCCCTGTAGCACCACCAGGGACGAACACGGCCCGGATGGCGAAAACCCGCCGGCTCGCTTTCCCGGCAAGGCTGGGGAGCGAGGTTGACGGAGGGACGAGAGGTCAAGGTGCTCGTCGATCCGTTTCGCAACCGGTAGAGGCGCATTGGGTTGGTACCGTCGTAGGGCCGTCGTGCAAAGGAAAAAAGGTTGCTGACGTACGTGCAACATCTAAGGTTTAGTCCACAGTTGCTGGTGTTGGCCAATTTCGGTTACATCTTCGGCGCACTCTACAAGGAAACCCCGTCCTCTAATCTTCTTGACCCTGCAACACCAGGCAAGAAGCGTGTCGGTGCACATCCCAAGGGCCAAGCATGTCCCGCCGTTAATGTTTAACGGCGGTTTTTATTTTCCGGAGGAATCTGCCTCGATAAGGGGGCATTCCTCTCGAAGGTTGTTTTGATGAAGGAGCATGCATTAATGTCTCAAGACAATGGTAGACGCAAGAACGAGTTGGTCGTCCGAGTGGGCGGCGAGTCCGGGGATGGCATCATCACCACCGGTGACGTTTTTGCCCGCATCGCCGCATTTGCCGGGCTGAACGTCTTCACCTTCCGGACCTTTCCCGCCGAGATCTTGGGTGGGCACGTTACGTACCAGGCCCGCATTGGCAGTGGGGAAGTTCTATCGATGGGAGACGTCGTGGATGTTCTCGTAGCGATGAACAAAGAGGGCTACCAGAACCACGTGCCGGACCTGCGTCCCGGCGGCGCCGTGGTATTCGACAGCGGCTCCCTCTCGCTTCCGGAGGGCGCGGACTACACGTTGTACCCCTTGCCGATCACGGAGTTGGCGAAAGAGCTCAATTTCATGCGCGGCAAGAACCTGATCATGATCGGTGCCCTGGTAGAACTGTTTGGCCTACCCTTTGAACGGGCCGAAGGGCTGGTTCGCCGCCGGCTGGGTCGTTTCAAGGATCTCTTGCCGAACAACCTGGCTTCGCTCGAACTGGGCTACAAGTATGCCGCCGAGAACTACGCGCGTTCCCCACTCTGCATCGAAGCGGCCGCTGTGGAACCCGACGAGGCGCGCTTGGTGCTCGACGGCAACCAATCTGTCGCCATGGGCGCCTTGGCTGCAGGTTGCCGTTTCTACGCTGGCTATCCGATCACGCCGGCCACGTCGATCATGGAGTTCATGGCCGGCGAGATGCCGAAGTTCGACGGCAAGCTAATCCAGGCAGAGGACGAGATCGCGTCCATCAACATGGCGATCGGCGCATCCTTCGCCGGCGCCAAATCCATGACGGCGACCTCCGGCCCTGGATTGGCCCTGATGACGGAGGCGTTGGGTCTGGCCAGTATGACCGAAGTGCCGCTCGTCATTGTGAACGTGCAACGCGGGGGACCGAGTACCGGCCTGCCCACCAAGACCAGCCAAGGCGATCTCTTCCTGTCCCTTTATGGGGGGAGCGATGATACACCGCGCTTCGTCCTGGCCCCAACGACCGTTGAAGACTGCTTCTATGTCACAGCCGAGGCGTTCAACCTGGCAGAGCGCTACCAAATGCCGGTCATCGTGCTCACCGATCAGGAAATCGCTCCCCGGGTCCAGACTGTGCCCGCCTTCGACTTGGACCGCTTACAGATTATGAACCGCATCGTGCCGCTGGGGCCGAGCCGCGATGGTGTCTATCGCCGCTACGAAATCACAGAAACCGGTATCTCCCCGATGGCGCTTCCGGGCACCAAGGACACCTATTACACGGCAGAAGGGCTGGAGCACAACGAAAAAGGTGCCCCCAATTATCACCCCGAGATGCACCGGCGCATGATGAACAAACGGTATCGGAAAGTGGAAACCGCCAGGCGAGAATTGAGCGAGTGGGACCTGATCGTACGCTGGGGCGATCCGGACGCGAAAATCGGCATCCTCGGCTGGGGAACATCGCAAGGTGTGGTCAAAGAAGCGATGGAGCAGGCCGCGTCCGAAGGGATCGTGACCGACGCAATGTACACCAAGGTTCTGCTGCCTATGCCCGACCACGACATTCGCCAGTTTCTGATCGGCAAAGAGGCCATCATTGTACCAGAACTGAACTACACCGGCCAATTTGCCAAAGTGGTCGAACATAGGTACAATGTAGAGGTGATTAGACTAAATAAGTACACCGGTATGCCTTTCCGCCGCTCCGACGTCTACGACAAGATCGTCGATGTGGCAGACCGGATGTTGAAATCGGCTTGAAGCGCGTAATGATGATGATGATTAAGGAGAACACCTGACCATGGCGCAAGAAAAGAAAGCGACCAAACTCACTGTAAAACATTTCCGCAGTGGAGTAAAGCCAATCTGGTGTCCTGGCTGCGGCGATTTCAGCGTCTTGAGCTCTTTCTACAAAGCACTGGTTGAACTGAACATTCCCAGCGAGAAGGTTGCCATCGCCTCCGGCATCGGCTGCTCAGGGCGCTTCCCTGCGTTCGTCAAGGCATACGGGTTCCACGGTGTGCACGGACGCGCCGTTCCCGTCGCCTCCGGAATCAAGATTGCTCGGCCTGACCTCAAGGTCTTCGCCGTTGGCGGTGACGGCGACGGATTCAGCATCGGGGGCGGCCATCTGCCCCACGTCGCCCGTCGAAACATAGACCTAACCTATATCGTCATGGACAACGAGATCTATGGCCTAACCAAGGGACAACCATCCCCGACCAGTGCGGTTGGCATGAAGAAGAAAGCGTCCCCGTATGGCGTTTACGACACACCGCTGAACCCACTGCTCATGGTGCTCAGCTACGGGGCCACCTTCGTGGCGCGTGGCTTTTCGTCCAAACCCAAGCAACTGACCGAGTTGATCAAGCGAGGCACGGAACACAAGGGGTTCTCGCTTATCCAGGTTATCAGCCCATGCGTGAGCTTCAACGATCTGTACGCGCACTTCAAGGAACTTGCCGTAGAGGTTCCCGAAGATCACGATACCGCGGACCAGGCGGCGGCCATTCAACTGGCCCTGGATACCGAGAAGCTTTACCTCGGCGTGTTTTTCGAGGAGGATCGGCCCACATTCACCGACAACGCAAACCGGCTGATCGAGCAGACGCAAGACCCGGCGTACGACTTTGCCGCGATGGCAGCACGGTTCTCCCAGTAGCCAAAAACGTTCGCGCACCGTGTGTGCTTGGAGCCTATCCGAAAACCGGTCCCACACCCGTCACCGGGTGTGGGAATTGGCCCGTGAGCGGGCCTTGGAACCGGTTTCCGGATAGGCACTTAGCCACCCTGGGACGAACCCCGAGTGACGTAGGGCGGAACCGAGGTGGTCCCCCTACCTTTTGACAACGGATTGTGTATCGGGAGGGAAGGAGTAGTTGCTATGAAAGGGAATGGAAAAAAGGGTAAGTTTCCGTATCCGGGAATCCCGACGACGGCGGACGGTTCATCCACCGTTGTGTGGGTCGATTCGCACGTCACGACGGGGGCCTGCGCCTATCCCATCACATCATCAACCAACATGGGCGTCGGATACCAAATGGAGGCGGCGAAGGGCAAGAAGAACCTCTGGGGGGAGCAACTGGGCTTCTTGGAGCTCGAATCGGAGCACAGCTCGGCCTCGACCTGCGAAGGCTATGCGCTGGCCGGTGGACGGGTCTCCAACTTCACATCGGGGCAGGGACTGATCCTGATGAAAGAAGTTCTGTATGCCATCGCCGGCAAGCGCCTGCCGGCGGTCTTCCAGATCGGTGCGCGCGCGATGACGTCCCATTCGCTCAACGTACACGCCGGGCATGACGATGTGATGGGCGTGGCCGATTGTGGATGGGGCATCTTGTTCGGTAGAAATGCCCAGGAAGCGGGCGACCTGGCCCTGATCTCGCGGCGGGCCGCCGAAGACTCTCGTACCCCTTTCCTCAACGTGCAAGACGGGTTTCTTACCACACACACCGTCGAAAACGTCCTGCTGCCCGAACCGGAGATGATGCGCGAGTACATCGGTGACCCCGAGGAAAAGCTGGTCAACCTCATGAACCCCTACGTGCCGATTATGAGCGGGGTCGTACAGAACCAGGACAGCTACATGAAGGGCAAGATCGCTCAGCGCTTCTACTATGACGATGTCCTCGGCGCAATTCAGGCCGCCATGGACGAATTTTACCGGCTGACCGGGCGGCGGTATCTGCCGGCAGACCCCTATCGCCTGGAGGGTGCCGAGTACGCCATCGTCGGCATGGGCGGCATGATCGAGACGGCCCAGGCAACGGTAGACTGGTTGCGGGAAGAGGAAGGCCTGAAGGTGGGCACGCTGCACGTGACCTGCTTCCGTCCGTTCCCTGGCCCGCAGATCGTGGAAGCCCTGAAGAACTGCAAAGCGGTTTCTGTGGTTGAACGGATGGATGATCCGCAGGCGCAGTCGAACCCGCTGGCTGCTGAGATCAAGTCCGCTTTTGCCGATGCGCTGACCGGCCGGCCGGGCTACCCGGAGATCGACCACATGCCGGTGATCTACGCCGGCTCGGCGGGCCTGGGAAGCCGCGATGTGCGCCCGGGCGACTTCGTTTCGGTCGCAAACATGATGCATGAGAGCGACGATCGCTTCCGCTACTTCTCGCTGGGCATCAAACACGAAACCGCCGTTCCCGTGGAGGTTGACCCGGACGTACGCCCCGAAAACTCGTTCTCTATGCGCGGCCACTCGGTCGGCGGTTACGGATCGGTCACCACGAATAAGGTCATCGCCACCATCGCCGGCGATCTCTTCGGCATGAACGTCCAGGCCTATCCGAAATACGGCTCGGAGAAGAAGGGCCTGCCCACTACCTACTATCTAACGATTGCCCGAGAGCATGTCCGTACACATTCGGAACTGCTGAATGTGGACTTCATTCCACTGAACGACATCAATTCCTTCTTCACCGGCAATCCTCTGGTCGGTCTGGCCGATGGCGGCACCGTCTTCGTGCAAAGCCCCTATTCGGATCCGGCGGAGGTCTGGTCACGCATCCCTGATTACGGGAAGGATACCTTGCGGGAGAAAAGTGCTCGCGTTCTTTCCCTGGACGCCGCAAAGATCGCCCGCGAAGTCGCCACCGACCCGTCCCTGGAAGTCCGGATGCAGGGCATTGTGCTGCTAGGCATTTTCCTGAAGAGCACACCGTTCGTGGCGGATTCCGGAGTCTCCTCGGAGGAACTAATGGCCGGCGTAGAGAAATCGTTGCGCAAGTATTTTGGGAAGCGCGGCGAGCAAGTGGTTCAAGACAATCTGACTTGCGTGCGGCGGGGATTCGAACAAGTGTTTGAGGTTCCCGCGGAGGTGATGGCAACGTAGGCCTGACTTTGCACAGAAAGGTGAGGAACAACAATGGGTGTGACGACAGATAAAGTACGGGTAGAGGACATCAGCGCCGGAAGTAACGGCGAGGGATACGACAAGGACGTCATAGACGTTGCTGAATTCTTCGAACGGGTCGTTGGCGGATACAACGACGGTTCCGGCCCGAGTGCCCTGGAAGCGGATCGGGGTGTGGCGCGCAGCTTGATTCCGGCCGGCACCGGCGCTCTGCGCGATTTTAGCTACATAGCGCCCGATGTCCCGCAGTTCCATGCCGAGAACTGTGTCGGCTGCATGGACTGCGTGACAGAGTGCCCGGATACGGCCATCCTCGGCAAGGTTGTGGAGCCAGCGGTACTGGAGGCCGCCTTGGACGATGTTGGGGACGAGGAAACACGCGGCTTCCTGAAATCACAGTGGGTGGAGACAAACAAGTATTACAAACTGCCGGAGAAGAAGGGCCAAGGTGGTGGACTCTTTGGCATCTTCATCGATCCCACCAAGTGCAAGGGCTGTGCAGAGTGCGTGCAAGCCTGTGGCGATCATGACGCCCTTTCGATGATCCAGAAACAGGATGACACCTTGCCGCGCTACAACGAGGCCATCAACTTCTTCCGGAAGTTGCCGGAAACCCCTGAACGATTCATCCAAGAAAAGGTGTTGGCCGACATGATGCTGGCCGAGCGCTCTCTGCTCTTCGTCGGTGGCGCCGGCTCCTGTTCTGGCTGCGGCGAGGCCACGGCCTTGCGCATGATGACAGCTGCCATGGGCTTCGCGTACGGGGCCGAAAACCTGGGCATTGTCGCCGCAACGGGGTGTAATACCGTCTATGCGTCTACATACCCCTACAACCCCTACGTGATTCCGTGGACAAACTCCCTCTTTGAGAACGCGCCGACCGACGCCATGGGTGTGCGGCTCCGCTGGAACCAGATCGGCTGGGAAGACAAGAAACTGTGGGTGCTGGGCGGTGATGGGGCGATGTACGACATCGGGTTCCAGGCCCTCTCCCGGATGATGGCCTCCGGCCTGGACATAAACGTGCTCATCCTCGATACACAAGTCTACTCCAATACGGGTGGCCAAGCCTCCACCGCTTCCTACACCGGCCAGGAGGCCCAGATGGCGGCGTTTGGGGCGGCCGTGCCCGGCAAGTTGGAACAACGCAAAGAGGTCGGGCGCATCGCGATGATGCATCCCGAAACCTTCGTGGCTTCGACTACGGCCGCGCACGTGAATCATTTCTATCGAGCCGTCCTGGACGCGGCCAGTTTCCCGGGGCCTTCCGTGCTCGTGGTCTACACGACCTGCCAGCCCGAACACGGGGTGGCCGACGACATGTCCTACCACCAGGCGAAGTTGGCCGTGAACTCACGCGCTTTCCCGCTATTCATCTACGACCCGCGCAAGGGCAGCACGATCAAAGACCGCCTGAGCTTGCGAGGCAATCCCGCCGTCAAGAACGACTGGTACACGAACCCGAAAACCAACGAGCAGATCGATTTCGTCTACTTCGCACGCACGGAAGGACGTTTCCGCAAGCAATTCGACAAGGATGGCAACCCATCCGATATGCTCCTGAAGGGTCAGGAGGATCGGTTGCAGAACTGGCACCTGCTGCAGGAATTGGCCCGCATTCGCTAGAAATGCTGGGGGCAGGGGTCGGGGATCGGGGGTCGGGGGTTGGTTTCCAGCCCCAGGCCCTCGATCTCCAGTCCCCAGCCCCAGGCACCCAACCCCCAGTCCCCGACCCCTATAGACCATGCCCACTATAGAAGCCGTCCTACTCGACGTTGGCCACACCCTCATTCAACCGGCCCTTCCCATGGAGGATGTCATCCGCAACGAGTTGGCCGCGCGAGGACACCGCGTGCGGGCCGCCGATCTGCGGCGCGGGATGGCCCGTGGTGCGCGATTCATGGCCCGAGTCTATGGCCGAGACAACAGCGTTTGGCGCTCAGAACGGGCCGTGCGCCAGTTCTGGTGCCAGTTGTACACGCTGATCCTGAGCAACGCCGGCCTGCCGGAAGAAGAGATCGTCGAAATCGCGCCGGCGGTCTACGACTACTTCCAAGCCTCGCCGGCCTGGGCCGTCTTCCCCGATGTGTGGCCCGCGCTGGAGGACCTGCGAGCACGAGGACTAACGCTGGGCGTGATTTCTGACTGGGGCGATGGGCTGCTCGCATTGCTGCACGGCCTGGAACTGAGCAAGTACTTCGACTTCGTGGTCTGTTCCGCCGTGGTCGGCGTGGCCAAACCCGACCCGACGATCTTCCGGTTGGCCATGGCACGGGCCGGCGCGACCGAGGACCGCGCCGTCTACATCGGCGATGCCTACCCGCTGGACGTGATCGGCGCGCGAGCTGCCGGCATCGCCCCCATCCTCATCCTACGTGAGGGCGAGGTGCCGCCGCTCGACTGCCCCGCCATCCGCAAGCTCCCGGCGATCCTCGACCTGCTTTGAAAATACGTGTCGAGTGTCAGGTGTCACGTTTCGCGGGGGGGGGATTGAGGGGAGGAGAAATGTGACCTCCTGACGGAGCCCAGCAAGGCGGCCACAAACGGTCGCCCCTGCTGATAACCGATCACTGCTCACTGATCAGGCGCAGGAAGGTCTCCACCACCTGTGGGTCGAACTGCTGCCCGGCCTGTTCGCGGAGGTAGGCGATGGCCTTCTCCCTCGACCAGGCTTTCCTGTAGGGCCGGTCGGACGTCAGCGCGTCGTAAACGTCCACGACGGCGAAGATGCGAGCCACGAGCGGGATATGCTCCCCTTTCAGCCCATTCGGATACCCGCTGCCGTCCCACCGCTCGTGATGGCTATATGGAATGTCCAACGCGGGACGCAGGAACGGGATCGGCGAAAGAAGCTTGAAGGCGTAGACCGGGTGCTGGCGCATGATCTCCCACTCGGCTTCGTCTAATGGCCCGGGCTTGAGCAGGACGCTGTCCGGCACACCGGTCTTGCCGATGTCGTGCAGAAGCGCGCCCCGGTGCAGGTGGGCCATATCGTCATCGGGCACGCCCATGGCGCGGGCCAACCGGAGCGCCTGGTCGGTGACGCGGCGCGAGTGCCCTTCGGTCTCTCCGTCGCGCAGCTCCAGCGTGCGGGCCCAGCCTTCCAGCGTGGTGTCGTAGGCCAGCGTCAGCTCCACGTTCGAGCGCTGCAGATCGGCGAACAGCGTGGCGTTG
>CAZDTE010000114.1:0-9883 GCA_964508275.1 uncultured Ardenticatenales bacterium | reverse complement strand
ATCGTGTGTTATTATTATTGAGTGGCAAACCTGTGTTGCAGGGTACGGAGCTGGCGCCCATCTGGCATCACGCAAAGAGGAGGAACAAATTGAAAGTGCTGAACAAATATCTCGTGGTCACCCTTGCTTTTTTTATTTCCATTGCCTTTCTAGTAAGCGTCACCGTCTTGGCCATCGCCTCCGGCCCCACAGACTTGGCCCCAGCCAGCGCTGAAACCTGGCACGGTCTCTACACCGACGCCACCAGTTACGCGCCCGGTGACGTCATTCAAGTCTACGCCTCCTCACCCACTACCGAGACAGTCTTTCGATTGGTGCGATTGGACACCAACTGGACCGAGATCACCCGCACCAACCCGATCACCGTTGGCCCGCAGACATCGAAGGTGGGCTCGTTCATCGAGTACCCCGGCGTATCGCTTTCGGGTCGCATCTCGTTCACCCTGGAGGGGTGGCTGCACCCCACGCTGCTGGGCGGCGATCTGGTGGTCGTGGCTGGCCAAATCGGCCTGACGGAAGCCGCTGCCGGCATCGTCATCAGCCCCAGCGGGCAACTGGCCGGGTATGTGAGCGATACGCCCCAAACCGACCAGACAAAACTCGTCGTTGCCCCGGCCCCGGCCGACTTCGATAACTGGCTCGATACCTGGCGTCATCTGGCCCTCACCTATGACGGCGCAAACGTGAAGCTCTACATAGACGGTGTTCTGGCCGCCCAGCGAGCGCAGACCGGCGCGGTCGCGCAGGTCACTGCGCCATTCCGGCTGGGCGCGCGTTCCGAAGCGCCGGGCGATCTCACGGGGGTGCTGGACGGCCGCCTCGACAATTGGACGTTGTGGCCGGCGGCTCTCTCCACCACCCAGATCGAAGCGCGCCGTCAGCGGGGGTTAACCGAATCTGATCCGGCTCCAAACCTGGCAATCGCTGATCTTTACCTCAACTTCGAAGGCCCTTATCCGACCGTCAACGACACCTCGCACAATGGCTATACCGGCACAGTGGTGAACCATGGCAATCCGGGCGTGTCCGGCATCATCACCGACACAGGCCGCGCCATCCGCCTGAACCATGATCAGATCGTGGATGCCGGCTGGTCGGAAACTGCACGCCTAACTATACCGCTCGGAACAGCGTCAGGCATGTACGCCATTCAGGCGCTGTTAGGCCCTGACTTCACCCCGACTCAGACGGGCGACCGGGACTCGGTTCGCGCCTTCGCCATCAAACCGGCGGCCGGCGCGCCGAAAGCCCCCATTGCCGTGGTATTGCCGACCAACACCTGGACCGCGTACAACCATTGGCCGGAGAATTACGGCCCTGGCGTCATCACGCCACGCAGCCGTAAGCCGGGCGGAGCGCCGCTCGATGGCGGCAACAACTCCGCATACGGCGAGATGGGCGACGGCGTATCGCTGTCGTACTTCCATGGCTGGCAGCGTCCCTCATGGGAAGCAAGCCCGATGAAACCCGTCGCCAAAGCTGGCTACAGTGTGCGCGCGCCCAACTCCATGTATCTCGTGCGCTGGCTCGACGCCATGGGTTACGCCTACGACGTCTACAGCGACAACGACTTCGACGCGGGCCTGATCACTGCGACAGACTACCGGGTGTTGATGCCGCACTCGCACCATGAGTACTGGTCGGACGGCATGTTGCAAGCACTGACCCAATTTCTGGATGGCGGCGGCAGTGTCGTAGCGCCGGCGGGCAATATCTTTACGTGGCGGATGGTCTATGGCGCCAATCGTGTCATCGAGGTACGGAAATTCGGCAAAGCGCCCGTCCTGGGTGTGGCCGATCTGCGGAGTGGTGTTGACGACGCGGTCATGGGGAGCCTGAAGCAGGCGGCCCTCTGCAATAGCAATAGCAGCTACTATGACAGCTATCAATACAAGGCCCTCGGTGTGATGAACCACATCACAAGGCCGTGTGGAAATGCGCCATTCTGCTTCGGCCAATGGGCGGCGCTCAACACAGATCATTGGCTCTGGCAGGACAGCGGCTTGCACGACGACGACCGCTTTGGCTTGGGACGAGCGCCCGGCTCCTTCGCGGTCGGGCATGAGGCGGATACGTGGGTAGACGGCATGCCTCTGCCAGGACTGGCTGCCGGGCAGCAGCCGGTGATTCTTGCCGAAGGCACAGATTTCGATCCTGCCCATCCGTCAAAGGGTCGTTTAGCGCCTGACGGTTATCCTGGCAGCCCGTCCGCCACCTGTGAAGACAATGTGATGAGCCTGATCGGGCAAGAAAAGCAGGACGATGGCATCAGGCATATCGTGCCCCGCGGCGGCACTATTCTCTATTTCCCTCACACCGGCGGCGGCCATGTGCTGGTGATCGGCGCCAGCGCCACACCCTGGGCACTGAAGAGCGACGCCGCGCTATCGGGCCTGCTGCAGCGGTCGCTCTCGTGCTTTGCCTATGACGAGGGGTGTGGTTATGCCGTCTTCCTCCCTGTAATATTGCTTTCAGGAAGCTCTCCATGACGAGGGTGATAGGATTACAGGGCAAGACTTGCGTTGTCCGCGAGCATCATTACCACCAAGCGCATCTGGAGGGTTTCTTTTGACGTTCTTTTGACGATCGTGTGCTATGATTGTATGGCAAACCCGTTTTGGAGGGTAAGAATCTTGCGCCCATCTGGGCATCACATCGTAAATAGGAGGATAAGATGATGAAAGATCTACGCATATATCTCATAGCCGTCCTAAGCTTCATGTTGTTCGTTTTCAGTATGAGTTCCGCTGCCTACGCACAAGTAGCGGACGCTGACCAAGACGGCATCCCGAACTGGATGGAGTTAGGTTGCACGGATTCAAGTCAAACGGACTGCCCGGCTACACCGCCGGACACCGATGGGGACGGCACACCGGACTACCAAGACCCCGACGATGACGGCGACGGCACCTACACGCTAGATGAAGGCCTTATTGATACCAACGGTAATGGCATTCCGGATTATCTGGATGAAGATGACGATGGTGATGGTATCCTCACCAAGGATGAACGGCCTTTTGGCTTCGACACCGACGGTGACGGCACAATGGACTCTCGAGACCCCGACGATGATGGCGACGGCATCTACACGCTAGAAGAAGGTAGCGGCGACCTCGACGGTGATGGTACCCCAGATTATCTTGATACGGATGCAGACGGTGACGGGAAGCCTGATATAGATGAAGGTTTGGGCGACGTTGACGGGGATGGCATCCCAAATTACGCGGACGCCAACGATAATGATGGCCCTCTGGGCGACCTGGATTTTGACGGTCTCACCAACGGTCAGGAGGACGCGCTGGGCAGCGACAAGAATTCGCCGGACACCGACGGCGATGGTGTGCGCGATGGGGTTGAAGTCAGGGACCCCGATAACCCCCTGGACACCGACGGTGATGGCACGTTGAACATTAACGATGCGGACGACGATGGCGACGGCATTCCGACGGTGGATGAACACTTTGTCGGCCCCGGCCGCTGGGCGTTTATACCGGCTCCCTGTCGTAGCCCAGGTCACCGGTTTCACATATACAATCTTAACGATCCCGATCAGGATGGCATCCCGAGTTACCTGGACGACGACGCGGACGGCGACGGCACACACGATAGCCCTGCAGACACCGAGGAAGACAATGACGGAGATGGCGTACCCGATTACCTGGACCCGTATGATCATGACGGTCCGTATGGGGATCAAGACGGTGACGGCCTGAGCAATTGGCTTGAGAATCGTATCGGTACCAATCCTTGTGATCCGGATTCCGATAATGACGGCGTCGAGGATGGCCGCGAATGGGACGCGGGGCCCGATACAGACGGAGACGGCGTGATAAACCCGCTCGATCCCGATGACGATGGCGACTGCATCCCGAGCGACTATGAGATCTTTATTGACATTGACCAGGACGGCATCCCTTCTTCTCTGGATGAGGATTCTGATGGCGACGGCAAGCCTGATATCTATGAGGGCACCGGCGACAATGACTGCGACGGTATCCCGAACTTCTGGGACCCCGACGATGCGGACGGGCCATGTGCTTTTGGCGACGACGATGGAGACCTCATCCCGAATTTTGCAGACTACGATGAAGCGGACGGGATCTGCGCAGGGTCACGCGCTTCCATGAATGGCCTCAGTTTCATTCCGGGCAAAGGCAAGGTGAAGCTGACCGAGTCGGATCTGAGGGTGACCTTCGAGAAGCAGACGGGAACCGCAACACTGCGCTGCGGCGGGGACGCCGACTGCGCTGCGGCGGGACTCGATGGGGCACGCCTGGACATTCGGCAAGACATGCGAATCGTCAGTGATGTCATCGGCGCGGGTGTGGTAGGACGTTCTCGCGGGAGCATAAAAGTAAAGCTGGGTGACGGGTCAACTCGTCGCATGGAGTTCGAAGCCGCGATCAACGGCCAGCTAACGTGCCTGGATGACCCCCCCAACCCGTGCAGCACGGTGGCCATGAGAATGAGTCAGACCGGTGATTTGCTTGGCCGGAAGGACAAGGTCGTTGCCCAGATGGATCTCAAATTGCTTGGCACGATGTCGCTGGAAACAGATGGGAAGAAAGGAAAGGCCAGGCTCAGAGACCTCATGGGTATCGGCACGCTTCAATTTGCTCCCTTGAAGCCGGCCGAATTCTGATCCGGGCCTGGATTGCTGATGCAGGTGTTCCTCAACTTGTCATCCTGATGCTCACGGCGCCGAAGAATCTCGTTTGTCGCTTGTGGAACGAGGTTCTTCGGCGCTACAGCAGGGGCGCATGTAAAACCCGGGAGAGTACCAAAAAGCCGCCACGAATTTCACGAATTCACACGAAAAAAGCAAAGAAATTTGTGTAATTCGTGGCCAGAATATGGGTTTTCCCACAGCCCCCCATAAGTCCCCCCTGTTGTAAGTCCCGCCCCTACGGCAGGGCATCCGCTCTACAAAGAAAGTGATCACGGGACAGTGACTGAACCGAATTACCACTCCTACGTGCTGCGCTTGTGGCAAGAGGACACCGGAAGAGAATCGAGTTGGCGATTCATGCTGTTGAATCCTCTCAGCGGCGATCAGCGAGGCTTCGCCAGCCTGGAGCGGCTAGTTGTCTTCCTGCAGAAGCAGATGGAGGAAGTTGCGTGGGCCGCTTCGGAAGAACAGGGTGATTGAGGGCACCGTCACTGGACAAAAAGTACGTGATGGGGTATCATAGCGAGAGACATAGGCCCGGTCGAGGAGCAGGGACAGAACGAGGAGGAAGCGGTGAACGCCTTTCCGGCGACGAACTCTGTCGTCATTCTCCTGTCGTTGTCTTTGGCCTTGCTCCTGAGTGCTTGTTGCCCGCTCTCGATTTCCGGAAGAAAGACATCTGGGACCAACGCTACCGGTACGCCTAAGCCGACCGAAGCCACAGCCGAGGCCCAGCCGCCGGGGCAACCCGCTCCCCGCGAGCGAGGCTACATCGAGCAAGCTGCATTCAGCCCGGACGGGAGCAGGGTGGCGCTGGCCGGCAGCCTGGGCATTTGGCTGGTGGAAACGGACAACGCCGGGTCGCTCCGTCTGCTGGCAGGCCATGCGAAGGGCGCGTCTACGGTCGCCTGGTCCCCCGACGGCACGATGCTGGCCTCCGGCGGCGCGTGGAACGACGGCACGGTGCGTGTGTGGGACGCCGGCAGCGGGCGGCAACTCCAGGTGTTGGAAGCCCCCGCCCAACTCATCAGGGGTCTTTCCTGGTCGCCGGACGGAGCCAGTCTGGCTGTGGGACTGGCCAAAGCCGGAGACAACACGGTTTGGATTTGGGATGTCGGCACGGGAAAAGTGCTACGTGTGTTGAAAGGCCACACCGATAACGTCACGATCACCGCGTGGTCGCCGGACGGCACGCGGCTGGCGTCGGCCGATTACGATGGCCGGTTGCGGGTCTGGGATGTCGGCAGCGGCCGGAAAAGGCACGAGTTTCGACACTTTGACGGGGTGTTCAATCTGGCCTGGTCGCCAGATGGCCAGATGATCGCTGAGGCCACGGGTGCGCGAGAGGGCAAGGTGCGAGTGTGGGACGTGTCCGGCGGACTCAAGCTGAGACGTGAGCGGTATGCGTTCGCCGGCTACAAAGGGAACCGACAACGGACCCAGATCGCCTGGTCGCCCGATGGCCGGCTGCTGGCTACGGCTGCCGAAAGCGGGCTGGTCACAGTTTGGAGCATTGCCCACGGAGGCACACTGCGCCACCTACAGGGCAATCACGAACAGATGGTGACCACGATTGCCTGGTCGCCGGAGGGCACGGAGTTGGCGTCTGGCGATTATCGAGGCACGATCAAGATTTGGGACATTGTCGGTAGGCAGGCCGGTCGCACCCTGCCAGCACCTACCTTTCGGGCAGGCAAGAGGTGGCCAGTGACCGTTATGTCGTGGCTGCCCAGTGGCACCTTGTTGGCATTCGGTACCGAACGGTCAGGGGCCTGGGTGGACGCAATCAACGGTGATCGCGAGCGCGTGCTCGAACTGACCGGTTTCGACGAGCAGTGAATCTTAACCCTTGCGAAGGTTCCAAACCTTCGCAAGGATCACCACCAAGGATCATCTGATCTCCGCGAGCACACTCGTTGCGAAGTCGGAAAGGGTTTGCTTACCGGCGCGCTCGCGGCACAGCACCACCGTCTCCGGCGGGAGGCCCGCGACCAGTTCGGCAAAGAGGCTATCGGCACGGTCTTTGAGTTCTTGGCCGCCAGTGGGTTGGTGGAGCACGAAAGCCAGGAGTTCCAAAGCGCGTTCCCTTTTCCCCTCCTTTTCGAAGAGATCGGCGACCCCTATCAAGACGTCCAGCACCACACCTTCCGCCTGTATTTCCATCGCCAGCTGCAAGGCTTCTTGGAACCGGGTCTTCGACTCTTCATACGCTCCCTCGCGACATGCCAGATTCGCCAACTGCTTCAGCGAGTCCGCGATCGCCCGACGGTCACCCGCTTCGCGGTTGAGATCAAGGCTCTGTTGTAGCAGTTCTTTGGCTGAGTCATATTCGCCCAATAGGCTGGCCACCTGCCCCAGATAGCCGAGCGCAGCCGACTGCCCGTGCCGGTAGTCAATCTCCCGGTATATCCGCAAACTCTCCTGATAGAGCTGTTTCGCTTTCGCGTAATCGCCCAGTGTCTGGGCACTCGCGCCCTGGTTGACCAGCACTCTGGCGATGCCGAAGCGGTCGCCGATCTGCCGGGCGATGGCCAGACTCTCCTCATACAAGCGTTCACCCTGTTCATAATCGGCCTGTTCATCACAGAGTATGGTTGCCAGGCAGTTGAGCGCCAGCGCTATTCCCGACCGGTCACCAAGCCGGCGATAAATCTGCAAGTTCTCTTCAAAGCATTCTCTGGCCCGAGCATACTCCCCCAGAGAGTATTCTACATTGCCGAGCACATAGAGAGCCAGGGCGAGTTCGTGCCGAGCCGAGCAGGCTCGGCAGATCGCGATGCTTTTCCGCAGGCGTGTCTTCGCTGCGGCGTAGTGGGCGAGCCACATGTCGAATTCAGCCAGTCGCGTCCAGATTCTGGCCAGGGGCAGGCTGTCCCCTTCGCCGGCGGCCAAGGCCACTTGTTCAGCCTGTTCGAATGCTTGCTTGCCCTCCTGAAACCGGTTCCTTGCCCAGTAGAAGTAGTAGAGGGCGTTCAGAGACTCCCCCATACGTGCAAGGTTTCCACACGTCACAGCCCACAGCCAGGCAGCCCGGACATTTTCAATTTCTGCGCCGATTTCTGCAAGCGCTTGTTGCTGTGGGCCGGTCTTCAAAACGTCTTCTCGTTGATGCAGGAACCCTGCATAGAATTCGCAGTGGCGTTCGTGCGTTTTTTCGTGCTCTGCCGGAACGTCCTGGAGGTTTTCGGCAGCGTAGTGGATCAAGAGGCCGTGCAGCTCATAGCGCTCCCTTGATTCTTGGCGCACGAGGGACTTGTTCACCAAAGCGGCCAGGGTCCACGGAGAGGCTCCGGCCACTCTCCCGGCCGCCTGTCCGTCGAAACCGCCCCGGAAGACGCTCAACTTTTGGAAAACGCTCTTCTCTTCTGCGGAAAGCAGATTCCAGGAGTGCTCGAAGACGGCACGCATGTTGCGATGCCGATCTGGCACATCGCGCATCGTGGTCGCCAGCATGTCGAGGTTGCGTGCCAGGCGTGTGCCGATCTCCTCGCAGGAGAAGACCGGTATGGAAGCAGCGGCCAACTCAATGCCCAGAGGCGTACCCTCCACGAGCTGACAAATGCGCATGACCGCCGGGCTGTTTCCCACCGAAAGGGCAAAGCCGGGCCGCACACGCCGGGCCCGACTACAGAAGAGTTGCACGGCGCCGAATTCTTCGATCCCCTCGGTGACTGTCCCTTCTGGAAACGCCAAGCCTCGAACTTCGAAAACCCATTCTGCCTGGAGGTTCAAGTGTTCGCGGGACGTCACCACGATCTTCACGTCTGGCGCGTGCCGCAGAATTCGTGGAAGCAGTCTGGCCCCATCGAGGAGATGCTCGAAGTTGTCCAGCACCAAGAGCATTTCTTTCTCGCGCAGGTAGTTCAAAAGCTGCTCTCTGGGGTCTTCTGGGCCGGCGAAGGAGAACCCGAGGGCATCGGCAATCGTGGGGACGAGGAACTCAGCCGAACTCAAACTGGCCAGGGGGACGAGATAGACCCCGTGGAGGAAGATGCCGACTTGCTCCTGGGCCGCTTGTCGCGCCAGCCGGGTCTTACCGATGCCACCCTGTCCGGCCAGCGTCAGCAGGCGGCAGTCTGGATCCGCCAGCCGTTCTGCAATCTGTTGTAGCTCAGCTTCACGACCGATCAAGGGGGTGAGGGAGGGGGGCAGGTTGTGCGGGCGCGCTTCCCCTGCCAGACGGATGCGCTCGAACAGTGATTTCGTCTTCTCGGAGGGTTGCACGCCTAGCTCCTCGGCCAGGATGCGCCGGCAGGTCTCGAACTGCGCCAGGGCCGCACTGCGTTGCCCGCTGCGGGAGAGGATGGCCATCAACTGCCGGTGAGCCTCCTCGCGGTATGGCTCCATCTCCACCTGGCGCAGAGCGAAGGCTTGTGCCTGGGCGTAGTTTCCCCGGCGGAGGTAATGGCGAGTGACATGGTAGAGAGCGGTCAGGATCTGGGCGCGAATCTGCTCTCGCTGAATCAGGGCCCAGGTTTCAAACGTCGCGCTATCACCCACCAACAAGCCCTCCAGAAAATCGCCTCCGTACAGGGCCAAGGCTTCTTCCAGATTGCGGACGCAGGTTTGACAGGTTGCGACATTCACGTGGGTATGTGTGTGGGTGGATCTCAGGTGTGCCCGGACGGCATCTACGTCCAGCCAGGTTTGGGAAGAGCGGTTGAACTGAACGGTATCCCGGTTGGCGAACAGGAATGGGGTGGAGGTGTCCCGATTCTGGATCGCCCGCCGCAAGGTGGATAGAGATTGGCGCAGGCTTTGCCTGGCCAACTTGGGGGACTGGTCGGGCCAGAACAGCGTGGCCAGGGCCTCTCGCCGGTGGGGAGTTTCTGCTTCCACAGCCAGATAGGCCAGCAGGGCACGCACCTTATCGTATCCAAAGCCCGTGACCGGCTGCGCGTTCAGAGTGACCTGAAAAGGCCCCAGCAAGTGGATAGAGAGCTGTGACATGCAGTCGGCGTATCCTGTGTGCTGCCCCCGGCAGAGGGACAGCTACCACGCTCACAGATCATCCGGCATAGCAGCAGCGGCCATCTATGCAATCTGGAAATCACCCGCAGGCAGCAATCATTATAATCGCAGTTGGCGTGAACTGCAAGTCACAGACTCCCGAGGTCTCCGATTCAAGTCAAATTGGACACCGTCGGGCGGTACCATCTCAATAACCTGGGGAACGCCCCCCGACCCCCAATTCTGGGGGAGCACATGCCCCCC
>CAZDTE010000113.1:0-9978 GCA_964508275.1 uncultured Ardenticatenales bacterium | reverse complement strand
CCTAACCTCAGGTTAGGGGGGCTTGACGTCCTGCTCACCCCGAAATATCGAGAAGATACATACGCAGCACGAAATACGCAGCGTGTCTGGCGACTGATAACGCTACCGGAGCAGGAAGTAGGTGATGTCATGAGCAAAGAAGCAGCAGGGGTTGGCACACGCCGAGATCATCACGAAGGGATCGCACCCGGGCTGGGCCGCAACGTGCGCCGCTACGTGAACCGCGTGAGCGGTAGCAGTACGTTCCCGCGTTACCTGTGGCAGGGCACGATCTTGACGCTCTTCAGCGGGTTGCCCGGCATCGCTTCGTCCTACCTGCGGGGCCTGGTCTACCGCTCGGTTTTGGGGCAGGCCGGCAAGCGTTGCCTGATCGAGCAGAACGTGCGCTTGCTCGCGCCACGGCGCATTTTCCTGGGCCATCGCGTCATGGTCAGCGAAGGTACACTGCTGGATGCCTGGGCCTACGACGGCGGGATTTACCTGCGAGACGGTGTGTGGATCTCCAGAGGGTGCGTGCTGGTGGCCGGCGACGGCCAGGCCGTTACGCTGGAGGAGAACGTGTACGTCGGTCACTACAACATCTTCTTCGGTCATGCAGGCATCACCATCGGGCGGGACACGCTGATCGCCAACCACGTGCAACTGCTGTGCGGCAATCACAATATCAATCGCCGCGACATTCCGGTGCGCTTGCAGGGTGGCTCCGGCTTCCCCATCGCCATCGGGGAGGATGTGTGGCTGGGCGCCGGCGTCATCGTACTGGGCGGAGTCACAATTGGCGATGGGGCCGTTATCGCGGCCGGCGCGGTAGTCACCAAGGACATCCCGCCCTACGCCATTGCGCGAGGTGTGCCGGCGAAGGTCATGGGTGAGCGGGCAGCGGAAGGGTGATCGACAGTGACGAAAGCAGGCACAAGTCAACCGCTCGCTGTCAACGCACGATTTGACGAGGCCGGCGAGGTCACTCCGCTGAGTTTCGTGTTGCACGGGCGCACCCACCCGATCAGCGCCGTGGGCCGGCAGTGGGTCGACAATCAAGGGCGGCGGCATTTCCTGGTGATGACGCCACCAGATCGCATCGTTGAGATCGTTTTTCATCCGGTAGACTTGCGTTGGGCGCTCGTCGGCGATTACAATCGCCCTTACTTGGTGTAAACAGCCCCGTGAACGCGACTGCGCGCCTGTGGTAGGCAGGGATGAAAGCCAGCAAGGAGCGTGGAGCGACGAAACACGTGACACTCGACACCTGCTTTCGAAGCAGACATAGCAAAGGGGAACAGAAATGAAAGTTGCAGTCACAACGAAGAACCCGCAGGCCGTAGACGCTGGAGCGTTGATCGTGGGGGTCTCCAGGGGAGGGTCGCCGCCGGCCGCGCTCGACGAGGCGTTGGGTGGAGCGCTTTCCGCCCTCGTGGAGTCCGGCGACGTGAAGGGCAAAGAGGGCGATCTGTTGACCTATTACCCCGGCGCCGATATTCCGGCCCAGAGGCTGTTGCTGGTTGGGTTGGGCGAGGCGGACAAGATCACGCTGGACGGCGTGCGCCGGGCCGCTGCCACGGCCGCAAAACGCGCGCGTGATCTCGGTGCCACCAGCGCGGCGGCCACCGTAGACACTTTTCCGGTTGCGGAAGCCAGCGGCGATCAGGTGGCACAGGCGATCGTCGAAGGGGTGATGCTTGGCCTCTACCGGTTCACCCAATTCAAGGAAATACCGGAGGACGAAATCACGGAGGTGGAGACGCTGACGCTGGTCACGGACGAGGCGACCAGGGCGGTGGTTGAGGAGGGCGCTCAGCTCGGCCAGCTCTTCGCTGAGGCGACGACGTGGGCGCGCGATCTGGCGAATCGGCCAGGCAACAGCGCCACGCCCACGGCGCTGGCCGAAATGGCCCAGGCGATGGCCAGCGATAACCTGCGCTGCCAGGTGTTGGAGATGGACGAGATGCGCGAGTTGGGGATGGGCGCCTTGCTCGGTGTGGCCCAAGGCAGCACCGAACCGGCCAAGTTCATCATCCTGGAGTACACGCCGGACGTGTCCGACCCCGATACGATCGTCCTCGTTGGCAAAGGGATCACGTTCGACAGCGGCGGAATCTCGATCAAGCCATCCGCGCGGATGGAGGACATGAAGTTCGACAAGTGTGGAGCGGTTGCGGTGCTGGCGACAATGCGGGTGCTTCCTCGACTGAAGCCGGCGGTGCGTGTGGTAGGTCTGGCTCCGGCGACGGAGAACCTGCCGGGCGGGAAGGCCTACAAGCCGGGCGACATCGTCCGGGCGATGAACGGCACCACGATCGAGGTGATCAACACGGACGCCGAAGGCCGCATGATTCTGGCGGACGCGCTGTCCTACGCCGCCCGCTACGAACCGAAGGCGGTGATCGACCTGGCCACGCTGACCGGCGGCTGTGTCGTTGCTCTGGGCCACGACGCGAGCGGCCTGTTCGGCACGGACGAGAACCTGATCACACACGTGCGCCAGGCCGGCGAGAAAACCGGAGATCAGGTGTGGCAGATGCCGCTCTGGAAGCCGTACCGCAAGATGGTCGAAAGCAAGGTCGCCGACATCAAGAACTCCGCCGGACGCTGGGCGTCGGCGATTACGGCGGCAGCGTTCCTGGCGCGCTTCACCGAGCCGTACCCCTGGGCACACGTCGACATCGCCGGTACTGCCTACGTGACCGGAGAATCTAACGATCCGCGGCCGTATGCCGCCAGGGGCGCTACGGGCGTCGGTGTGCGCCTGCTACTGCAGCTCCTGCGCGATTGGAAGGGCGAAGGATGATCCGTTCCCTTGGGGGAAAGCGCCCCCGGATTGATGCGTCGGCCTACGTGGCCGAGACGGCCGTCGTCATCGGCGATGCGACGCTGGAGGCCCGGTCCAGCGTCTGGTTCGGCGCGGTGATTCGGGCCGACAACGATGCCATCTTCATTGGGGAAGAGACGAACATCCAGGACGGGGCCATCGTGCATGCGGATCCCAATGAGCCGGTGCACATCGGCAAGCGGGTGACGCTGGGGCACCAGGCGCTCGTGCATGCGGCAACGGTGGAGGACGACGTGTTGATCGGCAACGGCGCGATGGTCCTGAACGGGGCGGTGATCGGCGCAGGCTCGATTGTCGGCGCGAAGGCGCTGGTCACCGGTGGCACGAAGATTCCGCCCCGTTCGCTCGTGCTGGGTGTGCCGGGGAAGGTTGTCGGCTCCGTGGACGACGAACGGTTCCAGCTCATCCGCTGGACGACGCAGAACTACCTCGAACACCGGGAAGAGTACAAGAGAAGCTATGGAGCGTGAAGACGCGGGGCTTCGTCGGGGGCCGTCAGCGTCTCGCCTAAGGCTGAGCTGACCTCGTCTGCTTCGAGCCCTTGGCATCATCAGGACACGAACAAGGGCCGTTCCCCTACCAAATCTCGCGCACCCCAACTCGACAATCCTAAACCGGCAAACGAGAATAAAAGCAGCTTCCTTTGCCCAGTTCGCTCTCAGCCCAAACCTGCCCTTGATGCGCCTCCACGGTTTGCTTGACGATAGACAAACCGAGGCCGCGTCCGACCTTGCTTCGATGGCGTGATGGGTCAGCGCGGTAGAAACGTTCAAACACAAAGGGCAAATCCTCGGCGGCGATGCCTGAGCCTGTGTCACAAACGGCCGTTTCCACCCAGCCGCCCTCAACCTTACACTGAACCGTCACCCGCCCGCCGGCGTGTGCTGCAACCCGTTTTGAACGAGGTTACCCAGTGTGTTGCTTCAACCGGATTTGGTGTACCCGTGAGCGGAGGAAGTGCGGAAGCACAGGGTCACAGAACGAGAAATTGTCGCCGCCCCGCTATTTGACACAGGTACCAAAATCAACTATAATCTACAAGGTTTAGGTCAACCAAAACTTTGTTTTTGGAGAGATAAAATGCGAAGTGTGGCCGTTGATGATTACCTCAAGGCGATCTACGAGATCGAACGGGAAGAGGGCAAGGTGGCTACCAGCGCACTGGCAGCGCGGGTGGGCATCACACCGGGATCGGCCACCGGAATGATCAAGAGACTGGCGGACATGAATCTCGTGGCACATGAACCGTACCGGGGTGTGGTGTTGACAGAGGTCGGGCAGCGGGTTGCATTGCGCGTGGTTCGCCAACACCGCCTGGTCGAACGGTTCCTGGCCGATGCCTTGGCGGTGCCCTGGGACCGGGTACATGAGGAGGCCCACAGAATTGAGCACGTGCTGTCGGAGTACCTGGAGGAGCGCATGGATTCTGTGCTGGGCAGACCAACCACGGACCCGCACGGATCGCCGATCCCGACCAGAAACGGAGCGGTCTCGGATTCGGTCTGCGTGCCGCTGGCGGACATGAAGCCTGAAAACACGGTCGTGATCGTCGAGGTTAGCGATCACGACCCCGCGTTGCTGCGCTATATGGGTGAGCTTGGACTTTTCCCCGAAACAGAGGTCGCCATTGTGGCGAAGGCTCCGTTTGGCGGTCCGTTGACCGTCCGTGTTGGAGGGGACCAACGGACCGTGAGCCGTGAGGTCGCCCGTCACGTTTTCGTCGTTGAGACGACCACGCAGGGGTAAGCGATGACAGATTGGATGACATTGACGGTTGGCTCTATCCTTCTCCTGCTCGCTGCGGCCTTGTTCTGGCCGGAGAAGGGCCTCTATTTCCGATGGACGGGGCGTCGCCGCTTCGACTCGCGGGAAACGATTGAAGACGGACTGATGCACCTGTACCATCGTCAGCAAGAAAAGCGCCTGGCCTCAACCGAGTCGCTGGCGGGGACACTGAACATTCCCCTCCACAACGCGCTCGCCCTCGTGCAGCGCATGGATGACCAGGGATTGCTCACCGTCACCGGCGAGGGCCTGCGCCTCACTCCCGAAGGATACCGTTGGGCGTTGCAGGTCGTCCGCGCCCATCGCCTCTTCGAGCGCTACCTGGCCGATGAGACGGCGATCCCGAAGGAGGAGATTCATCAGCGTGCTCACCGCTTGGAGCACCGCATCTCTCGCGCGGAACTGGACAAGCTGGAGGCCGACTTGGGCCATCCCCTCTTTGACCCGCACGGCGATCCGATTCCCTCGGCTGATGGTGAGATTCTGGACGTGGACAGCCGGCCCCTCGTGGACTGGCCGCTCGATGAGCCGGCCCAGATCGTGCACATCGAGGATGAGCCGCCAGCGGTGTACGCCCAGATCCTGGCATTGGGCCTGGAGCCCGGAATGATCATCCGGATCGTCGAGGCCACGCCGACGCGAATCGTGCTGGAGGTGGACGCTGTCGAGCGGGTGTTGGCCCCGGTCATCGCGGCCAACATCTCCGTCCACGTGGCTCCGGAGCCGGCACCCGCAGCCCCGCCGGTCACGCGGCTCACCACACTGAAGATCGGCCAAAAGCGACGTGTCGTGGCCCTCGATGAGGCCTGCCGTGGCCTCACTCGCCGCCGCTTCCTCGACCTGGGCATCACGCCGGGTGTGGTGATCGAGCCGGTGATGCAGAGCACCTTCGGCGAGCCTACGGCCTACCAGGTGCGCGGCACGATCATCGCTCTGCGCCGTGAACAGTCGAACATGATACTGATCGAACCCGCAAATGTGTGAATGGGCCGAGCCTCCTGCCGTTGATCGACCGGTTTGCGCTTGCGGAACACGTTGTGTAGGAGAAACGCCATGACCGATCTGCCGAACATTCCTGGACACGACTGCGAGTCCTGCGCGGTTCGCGAACACCTCGTGCAACTGGGCATCGAGCTGGACAACTGGGACTACGTGGTCGCGCTAGCCGGCAATCCGAATGTGGGCAAGAGCACCGTCTTCAACGCCCTCACCGGCTTGCGGCAGCACACCGGCAACTGGCCTGGCAAAACCGTTGCGCGGGCCGAAGGGGGGTTTGAATTCAACGGGAAGCGGTACAAGATCGTGGACCTGCCAGGGACGTATTCCCTGCTCTCCGCTTCTGTGGATGAAGAAGTGGCGCGCGACTTCATCCTGTTTGGCAAGCCGGACTGCACCATGGTGGTGGTCGACGCCACGCTGTTGGAGCGGAACTTGAACCTGGTTCTGCAGGTGCTGGAGATCACCGACAAGGTGGTCGTCTGCCTGAATTTGATGGATGAGGCCCGGCGGAAAGGGGTTGACGTGGACCACCGCGCCCTGGCCCGTCATCTGGGCGTGCCGGTGGTGCCGACCGCCGCCCGCTACGGCGAGGGGCTGGGCCTGCTTATGCGCACCGTCGCCGAGGTGATCCAGGGACAGGTCACGACCAGGCCGCACCGCATCACCGGCAGCGAGCAAGTCATGCAGGCAGTAACCGAGCTGGTCCCGCTGATCGAATCGGCATACCCTGGACTCCCCAACGCTCGCTGGGTGGCGATGCGCCTGCTCGACGGTGACTACCGGGTGAGCCAGGCATTGGAGAGCGGCGACCTGGCCCGGCTGGCAGGCCAGGTTGCCGAGCCGCTGCCGGGTGCGGCCTGTCACTGAAGAAGTAGGGGAACTATGACCACAACAACCAACGTGACTGCGGACGATGTCCTCGCTCGGGCCAACGCGCTCAAGCGCACGCTCGACGCTTCGTTCCGCGACAAGTTCGTAGAAGCGATCTACGCCGACGCGGAGGAAATCGCCGGCAAGGTTGTGCAGAAGGAGGGCGCTCGCCGTTTCGACCTGGATCAGCGGATCGACAAGATCGTGACGTCCCGCGTATGGGGTCTGCCGCTGATGGGCCTGATGCTAGCCGTCGTCTTCTGGATCACCATCGTGGGCGCAAACGTCCCCTCAGCGATGATCGCGCGGGGGCTCTTCTGGGTGGAAGATCAGGCGGCGGCCCTCTTTGGAACGATTGGCGCTCCGTGGTGGCTGACCGGATTCGTTTGGCACGGTGTCTATCGTGGCCTGGCCTGGGTCATAGCCGTCATGCTGCCGCCTATGGCTATCTTCTTCCCGATCTTCACCATCCTGGAGGATTTGGGCTACCTGCCCCGTGTAGCCTTCAACATGGACAAGTTCTTCAAGTCGGCCGGGGCTCACGGCAAACAGGCCCTGACCATGAGCATGGGTTTCGGCTGCAATGCGGCCGGCGTGATCGCCTGCCGCATCATCGACTCGCCGCGCGAACGGCTGATCGCTATCCTGACCAACAATTTCGTGCCCTGCAACGGCCGCTGGCCAACCCTGATCATGCTGGCCACGATCTTCGTCGCCGCCGAGTTTCCCCCGGCCTATACCTCGCTCGTGGCCGCCGGCTCTCTGATGGTGATCGTGCTGATCGGGATCGGGATGACACTCCTCGTCTCGGCGATCCTCTCGCGTACGTTCCTGAAGGGCGAGGCCAGCAGCTTCACGCTGGAGCTGCCGCCATACCGTCGTCCCAACATCAGGCAAGTGCTCTACACCTCGCTGATTGACCGCACCCTGTTCGTACTGTGGCGGGCGATTGTGATGGCCGCGCCGGCCGGGGCCGTGATCTGGCTAATGAGCAACGTTCAACTCGGTGGGCAAAGCCTCACGGCCTGGGTCTCCGGCTGGCTCAATCCGGTGGGGTACGCAATCGGGCTGGACGGCGTGATCCTTCTGGCCTACATCATCGCCCTGCCGGCCAACGAAATCGTCGTGCCCACCATCCTGATGGCCTACACCAACTCCGGGATGATGATCGAGATGAACAGCCTGGGTGAGCTACAGCACTTGCTCGTGGGGCAACAGGGTTGGACGCTGTTGACGGCCATCAGCCTGATGCTCTTCTCGCTGCTGCACAATCCCTGCTCCACGACGATCTGGACTGTCTACCAGGAGACGAAGAGCAAGAAGTGGGCGGCCGTCAGTGGGCTGATGCCCTTGGGGATCGCCTTTGCGCTGCTGTTTGTCCTCAATCAGGGGGCACGACTGGCGGGGTTGCTATAGCCGGAGGCAGCGTCAATATCCCTTGCCTTTGTGATCCTTGCCGTGGCAGGTGACGTAACACTTCCGCTGGCTCGCATCCCACTTGAACTGCCCGCTCTCTGATTGTAGTGAACCCCTAAAACTGGACACATGGCTAAGATAATGGTAGAATAGCTTAATGCAGCATTTGTCCAAGAAAGGGTCATCTTTGCCGAGCGCAAACACAAGCTGGTGGCGGCCCGCCAGCGACGGGCTCAGCGCCGGCAACAAGCGGTTACCAAAAGGGCCTCAGCCGACAACCCTGACCCTTTGCATGTGAGCGTTGCCTATGCACGATAGTGTCTTATTCGCACGAGGCAAAATTCCATTTCCCGCTGAAGCAATACATAATAAAGGTGCGGCCAGAGTAGTAATCTAAAAAGGAGTGAGTAATGAAGACGAAACGTGTGATCTCAGGAGCCTCAATTGGCGGGTTACTTACTGCACCACTGATGGCATTGATGTATTTAGCAGATGTACTCCTGGATTTGCCCTTTGTACCTTTTGATGTATTCGATTGGATGGCTAAATTGCTCCCTGGACCAGTAATAACTTTTGGTATTGATTTAATGATCGATGCGATGCGTTTTTTGGGCCTCAACGTTGCCAGTACCGCAAAAACAGCGGAACAGGTTTTGGCGGTAATCCAATATTTAGGATTAGGAATCCTTGCCGGCGGAGTGTTTTACTTAATTTTAGATCATCAGAAGATCAAAACAACCTTTCTCTCCAGTGTTGTGACGGGTGCCTTATTTGGTTTTCCTGCAATTGCAATTAGTGTCGGATTCGGAAGTTCAAAGGTTAATCCAATAGTTAGTATTATCTGGCTTTCTACTGTATACATCGGTTGGGGGGTAAGTTTAATACTAATCTACGACAAGATTTTAGTTTATGAAGTATCTCAAATATCACCAGTGGACGAAATAGAATCAAAGAGTGTTCAAAAACTTAATCGGAGACAGTTTTTGGTTCTACTTGGCGCTGGTTCAGCCACGATTACAGTTTTAGGAACAGGAATAGCCCAATTGCTTTCACGTGGACTTTCGGGAATATTCGATGATACGATGGCTCATCAAACAGAAGGTCCAAAGGGGGACACCTTCCCTAATATGAGCGATTTGATTTCCCCTGTTCCGGGCACTCGTCCAGAATATACGCCTATAAAGGATCACTACCAAGTATTCTTAGAATTGGAACCTACTGTGATTGACGGCGCTACCTGGAAATTACCTGTAACTGGTATGGTTGAGAATTCACTAATGCTAACCATCGATGATATTCGGACTAAATATCCAACTCGCAACCAATATGTAACTCTATCTTGTATCTCTGGACGTGTTGGTACATCGTTGATTTCAACAACTTATTGGACAGGGGCTAGTGTTCAGGACATCTTAGCAGATGCAGGCGTACAAGATGGAGCGCGTTACATTATCATTACTTCTGGAGATGGGTTTCATGAAACGGTACCTCTTGACCTGATCTATTCAGATCCACGCATTATGTTTTGTTATGAATGGGATGGCAATGTTCTTCCAGTGGAGCACGGTTTTCCTTTGCGGATATGGATACCGGATCGTTATGGGATGAAACAACCCAAATGGATCACTGGGATTGAAGTAACTGACACCTACCAAGAAGGTTATTGGGTTGAGAGAAATTGGAGCGAGATTGCCCAAGTGAAAACTACATCTGTAATTGATACTGTTGCGGTTGATCATGTTTTTAGAAAAGATGGTCAGAACTATATTCCGGTGGGGGGAATAGCATTTTCTGGAGATCGACAAATATCAAAAGTAGAAGTTCGGGTAGATAATGGTTCTTGGGAAGAAGCGCAACTTCGTTCCCCGCTTTCAGAAACCACTTGGGTAATCTGGCGTTACGAATGGCCTTTCACCAAAGGTGACCACACATTCGAAGTTCGTTGCTACGATGGAGATGGAGAGTTGCAGATACAAGATGATGCAGAACCTCGTCCCGATGGAGCTACTGGTATCCATAGAGTAGAAGAAAGTATTTCCTGATACACCTGAAACGTATCTTTTCAAAAAATGGGGGCAAAC
>CAZDTE010000112.1:0-10184 GCA_964508275.1 uncultured Ardenticatenales bacterium | reverse complement strand
GCCTGGGCTTGCATAGTGCCGTCGCCGGCGGCAGCCAGAGGCCCGCCGGGCAGCGCGGCCAAGCCGGCCAGTTCGCCGGCAGGTTCGGCCACGGCCACCGGCTCGACTTGCAGCCGGCGGTGCTTCTCGGATTTGGCTTCGGAGTTTTGTTTCTGCTTCGTCATGACGACCTTTTAGCTAACACCGGTCAGTACACGATCGTGGTGTGTGGTGCGTGTTGTGCGTGTTCCGTTTGCACGTTTCAACGCTCGACGCCCTACGCCATACGCTCCCCGTTCCCTGCCCCCTACTCCCTACTCCCTACTTCCGCCTCCCAAGAAATCCTCCTCACCAATCAGCCGGCCCATCTTCTGCAGTTCGCGTCGTGTCCCGTGGAGCAGGTGGCTCATGGTCACCTGCTTCCCGTCGCTGGCCGCCAGGTAGGCGGCGCTGACCAGGATGTTGCGGATGTTGCCGCCGGCCAGCTTGAAGCGTCGGGCCAGCAGGTCAAAGTCCAGTTCTGTGTCGCGCGGCACGCCCGGCGGGAAGAGCGTCTGCCAGATGCGCAGCCGGTCCTCTTCCTCCGGGAAGGGGAAATCAACGGCGAACTGCAACCGGCGGGTGAACGCCTCGTCCAGATTGGCCCGCAAATTGGTCGCCAGGATGGTCACACCGTCGTACATCTCCATGCGCTGCAACAGGTAGCTGATCTCGATGTTCGCGTAGCGGTCGTGCGAATCGCGCACCTCGGAGCGCTTGCCGAACAGGGCGTCCGCCTCGTCGAAGAAGAGAATGGCGTTGCTGGTCTGCGCCTCGCTGAATATCCGCTCCAGATTCTTCTCCGTCTCGCCGATGTACTTGCTGACGACTGAGGAAAGATCGATCTTGAACAGGTCAAGGCCCAGCTCGCCGGCCATGATCTCGGCGGCCATCGTCTTGCCGGTGCCCGGCGGGCCGGCGAAAAGCACGGTCACGCCCGCGCTGGAGGCCAGCTTCTTCCCGACACCCCACGTTTCCAGCACATGGGGCCGCCCACGCACCGTGGCGACGAGCTCGTGGAGCAGGGCCACTTGATCCTTGGGCAGCACGATGTCGTGCCAATCGTAGCGGGGCACGATCTTGCGGGCCAGGTTCGACAGGCGCGGGTTGGAATGGGCGCGAGCGGAAGCGAACAGGTCTTCGCTGCGCAATTGCTCGCCGCGCTGGGCGGCGGCATCTTTCGCCGAGGCGACCGCATCCCGAATCTGCCCGGCAGCCAGCAGGAACTGGCCGGCGAGAGCCGCCAGGTCCTCTCTCATTGCCTGATTCACCGGTTCGCCGATTCGCCCAGTTGCCGATCCACCGATTCGCTCATTCGCCGGTTCGCTGATTCCCACGAAGTGTTGCCACAGGGCACGACGTTGCGGATAGGCCGGGATGGGGAACTCCAGCCGGAGAAGGTGACGATTCCGGTCGATGCCGCCGGAGCGCCAGGCCAGATGGCCGGACATGATGACCAGACCCGGATAGGCGCACAAATCGGCGAACAGATTCGGGGGCACGGCGCCGTCCGCCAGGCACGAGTCCCAACTGACCAGGAGCGGGATCGCGCCGGTCAGGCGGGCATCGCGCAAGGCCAAGCGGAGGGCCTGCGCTGGGGAGACCCCTCCCTCGATCACCGCCTCGATATCCACCGCCAAGAGGGGGCGTCCCCGTCGCGCCGCCAGGAGTCTGGCGGCCGCCCTCTGGCCGGTCTGATCGGGCCCATGGAAGACGACGATGGGCTGTTCGCTGGCCGCCGGCGAAAGCGTCCCCCCCGTCCAAAGTGCCTCACACCCAGTTGCCTGCGCCGCCAGCAAGGCATCCTCCTCGGTTTCCTGTGGCGGCGACAAGGCTGCACGAGTGCCGAGGTCGGCGTGGGGCTGATACGTACCCAGCAGCCAGGCCACGATGGCGTGGTCTGCGGCCAGGGTTTGGCTCAGCAGGGGGGGCCGGTTCGAGCCGGGTTCCGGCACGTGCTCCAGCAGATGATGCCGGAAGAGGGGGGCATCGTTCGCGAAGCGGGACAGATTCAACAGTCGTTCCGGCCCGGGTTCGCATAGCAGGTCGAGCACCAGGCTGACCCTGGGTCGCTTGCGGGTCACATCGTCTTGTAGATAGCCGTACAGGCGTTCGTAGCGGAGGTCGAGGGTGGGGGCCAGGCAGATCAAGAGCGTGTCGATTTCAAAGCGGTCGAGGCCGAACGTGGCAGCCAGGCGCTCCAGGCGGGTGGGCTGGCCCTGCAGGCGGGCCGTCTCGGCCAGAGCCCGGGCGCGATCGGCTGCCTGCGCTTCGGCTTCGGCGAATGACCCGGCCTCTTCCGCGCCCAGGAGAACTGTCTGGCCCCAATTCATGCTGAAGGGCCGGTCAAGCAGGGCGCCGGCGTCGGCATCAGAGACGTACAGCCCGCGGAAGGCGTCGGCCGGGTCCTGACCGGCCAGTTGCCAACGGCGCACGACACGGCGCAGCCGCGCGTCGAGTCGCGCCAACTCCGCTTGCAGATGGGCCAGGCTGAGGTCGGTTTCGCGGGACGTGCTGGCTCGTTCCACAGTTCCGTCGCCGAATTCAGGAGGGCTCATGATCTTTCATCCGTGCGAGAAGCGTTTTCCAGCGGGGACTGTGGTTGGTGGTCAGACCGAGCTGATCTTTTATGAAACGCCCAATGCCATCAATGTCGTGAAAGTAGAGTCGTTTGCCGTCACCCACATGCTCTATGGAGCCGCGCCAGACCGTGGCATCGCCACGGCCATCCGGCGACCCTTCCTGCCAGATGCGAATAACGAAAGCTTGCGTGTCCTCGTGCAATCTGATTGCTCCAACGAAGTTCCGAACAGAATCAAAGAGTGCCGGCTACTGTAGCCAACATTGTAGCGCGGTGCCGTCTGTTTGCCGTCTTAGGAGCGTCTTTGGGAGGGGGGAGAGGCGTCTTTCAGAGAGATTGGGAATCGAGCAGGGCTTTACTGATCAGGCGTTCCACGTGGCGCAATTCGGTGCCGGTTTCCTCAATCATCGCCTGAAGATGTTGGAGCTTTTGGAGAGCGTGTTCAGCCAGTGGCTGCATAGATCCGCCAGGCTCGTCCAAACCGGACGAAGGGGCACTGTGGTGACCGGGCCAAGTCGCGGGGTCGAACCGGTTGTGCAGCATTTGCTCATACAGGAGTTTGGTCTGTTTCATCGGCGGGATGCCGAGTTCCTCGCGCAGGATTTGAGCACACCGCTTGTACTGGGCCAGGGCAGCGTTGCGGTCGCCGGCGAGCCAGTGCAGGCACATCAACTGACGATGGACTTTCTCGCGCGTGTTGTCGTGGGCCAGGATGCGCTCGCCGTAGGCGATGCCGCGCTCGCACGTGCCGTGCGTGGCATGGAAGACCACCAGCTTGCCAAGAACACTCAAATGGAGTAGGCTCAATCGCTCCCTGTCGTACAGGCACCAGTCTTCGTAAATGCCCTCCAACAGATCGCCACCGTATGAGCTCGCTGCTCGTTCCAGAGAGGCGGCTTGCTCCGCCGTCAAGCTCCCGCCGGAAACGTCCTGGTAGGGCGACACGGTCTCTTCAAAAGTTTCGACGTCCAAAGCGTACAGACTGGAGGTCAGGAACGAGACGCTGTCATCGCTGATCGCGAGGTATGAATCCGGTGAGGCATTCACCGCCTGCAACGCTTGGCGCAACCGCCAAAGGGCGTTGCGCAGGTACTTGCGCGACGTGTGCGTGGGGTAGTCGCTCCAGAAGACAGCCGCCAGTTGCTCGCGGTGGTGAGGATGGTGCCGGTTGAGCAGGAGATAGCAAAGGACAAGGGAGGCTTGTTGACTAGGGAAACCGGGCAAGGGCCGACCCAAATAGCAAGCCTGCCCCGTTCCGAAGAGTTTGAGCTCTAGCATTGCCTGCTCCGCCCAGAAGATAAGGAGGTGTTGAAGTGTGCTGCCCAAGAGCGAAAGGCCCTGCCCACCATTTTACCATGACATTGGCCTAATGTCAACCATTATTGTGGCACATTTGGCAACCTGGGTAGTTTTGGTCGGCAGCGGGTTCGCCTTCCAGCGCTTCCCGGCGTGGGCGTGCTTGCCAAATCGCGTGGGCTGTGTATAATACCGACCATGTTTCGACCGTTGATTGGCATCACGACGCGTAACCACGCCCCTGACCCGCGCCGACGAACCCCGTTCGGCCACTACCTACCGGCTGCTCACGTGCAGGCAGTGGAGGCGGCCGGCGGGATGCCGGTTCTGCTACCCAATCGCCCAGATTCGGCCAGGGAGTTGGTCGCCTGGCTTGATGGTCTGGTACTCAGCGGTGGTGCCGATATCGACCCGCTGATCTACGATCAGTCCCCACACGCCAAGACTTACGCCATTGATCCAGAGCGGGACCGCTTCGAGATGGAATTGGTGCAGAGCGCGGCAGAAAGCGGCTTGCCCTGCCTGGCCATTTGCCGAGGGATTCAGGTGATGAATGTCGCACTCGGGGGATCGCTGGTCCAACACATTCCCGATCACACGAACGGGCAGGTCGTCCACGAGCCGGAGGCACCCGCCGCCCCGCCGCCGCTGCACGAGGTGCGGGTGCAAGCCGGCAGTCGGTTGGCTGCGGTGTTGGGGAGTGAGACCGCGCGGGTGAACTCATTCCACCACCAGGCTGTCAATCGTCCGGGGAAGGGCGTTCACGTGGTTGCCCGCGCACCGGATGGGGTGATCGAGGGGATCGAGTTGCCGGACCACCCCTTCGCCCTCGGCGTGCAATGGCATCCGGAGCGACTGTTTCGCCAAGACGCCGTCCATTTCGCCCTGTTCTGTCACCTGGCCCTGTCTTGCTGCGGCGATCCCGCACGCCCCTGAATCCGCCGCGCGGTCGCATACCAAAGCTGGGGGAGCATCGGGATCAGAACTAGCGACGAATCGAGGCCCAGCGCGGTGCTCGTAGTGCCGCTCGCTTGATTTCGATACGCTGACTTCGACACACCTTCGGCCGCCCAGCCCAAGTCGCTACTCAATCGGCGCTCGCTCCTCCAACACCTGCATACGTTCATTTGGCGCTTGCCTTAATCCTTGTTGTGGGGTATAATTGCGAACAGGTTGGAACAACCGTTCTGTCCGAGGGGTTAATGGCCAAGGCGAAAAGAACACAGAAGAAATCGGGCCTTTCGTTGGACACCCGTATTGACGTCGTCGGGGTCATGCTCGTTGCCATTGGCTTGCTCACCGGTCTGAGTCTTCTGCCCGCGAACCATAATGCTGCCATTACCCTGTGGCTGGATCTGTTACGTTGGGCCTTCGGCTGGGGCATCTTTGGCCTGCCGGTGGCCCTGATTGGGCTGGGTGTCTGGCTGCTCGTCCGGCGATTTGAAGCAGACCCAACCATCCACTGGTTTCGCTTCATGGGACTCTTCTTCCTATTCGTTACCAGTCTGACTGCTCTGGCGGCGATTGCCGGGGATAGCGTGCTCTCGGAAACCTCCACCGGTCCCGGCGGGTTGGTGGGCGTCGCTTTGGCCCGGTCACTGCTGGGACTGTTGGGCACATGGGGAACCTGGGTGATCGTGGTAGCGCTGACGATTGTCGGGACGATACTCCTGCTCGACCTGTCCCTGGCCGAAATGCGCCAGGCGGTCGCCGGCTGGCGACAGTCGTTGCGCGGCCCGGCGCTGCCTGGCCGGGGGGACATTTCGATTCGCCGGGGCGGGACAGTGGCCGAAGGCTCCAACGGTGACCGGCCCGCCGGCATTCCCGCACTACTGCGGCGCTCGTTCAAGCAGATCGGCATCGGCCAGCCCTCCCCATCGTTGGCGACTGACGACAACGAGCACCTGTCCGGAGAACTCTCCCCCTCGCTCAAGGAAGCGCACATCCTTGGAGACCATCACACCTGGAAGCTGCCGGCCTGGGAGTCGATACTGGAGAGTGGCGCCGAGCAAGAATTCGACGAGTCAGAGATTCGACACAAAGTGAAAACCATCGAGGAAACGCTGGGCCACTTTGGGGTGCCAGCAAGAGTCGTGGAGGTTAGCCAGGGACCGGCGGTTACCCAGTTCGGAGTCGAGCCTGGGTTTACCGAAAAGCGCGTGCAGGGCGAGCTTCAGCAAGCCAAGGTCAAGGTGAGCAAGATCAGCAACCTGGCCAACGATCTGGCCCTGGCCCTGGCCGCACCATCCATCCGCATCGAAGCACCTGTCCCGGGACGCTCTGTCGTCGGGATCGAAGTGCCGAACAGCAAGAAGAATCTCGTCTCCCTGAAAGGAGTCATGGTCGGCCTGGAATACCGGTCTGTGGCGTCTCCGCTGGCTATCGCCATGGGGAAAGACGTTTCGGGAACGCCGGTTGCTGCCGACCTCGGCACAATGCCTCACCTGCTCATCGCCGGCGCCACCGGGGCCGGCAAGTCGGTCTGCATCAACAGCATCATTGCCTGTCTGCTCTGCAGAAACACGCCAGACCAACTCCAGATGTTGATGATTGACCCGAAAATGGTCGAGCTAACCAACTATAATGGGATCCCCCATCTCGCCACCCCGGTGGTAGTGGAAATGGAGCGCGTGGTCGGCGTGCTGCGCTGGGCAACGAAGCAGATGGAGCACCGCTACCGGCTGTTTGCGGACATTGGCGCGCGCAACCTGGATTCCTACAACGCGCGCATGACGGAACAGGGCCAAGCAAGCCTGCCCTACATGGTGATCATCATTGACGAGCTGGCCGATCTCATGATGATCGCGCCGGAGGAGGTGGAGAAGGCCGTCTGTCGCATCGCGCAGATGGCCCGCGCGACCGGCATCCACCTGGTGATCGCCACGCAGCGGCCAAGCGTTGACGTCGTCACCGGCCTGATCAAGGCGAACTTCCCGGCACGCGTCAGTTTCGCCGTCAGCAGCCAGGTCGACTCGCGGGTGATCCTGGACATGCCCGGCGCCGAGCGGTTGCTCGGGCAGGGCGACATGCTGTTCATGGCCCCCGACACCTCCAAGATCGTGCGGCTACAGGGCTGCTACGTCTCGGACCGGGAATTGGATCGCCTGATCGGCTACTGGCGTACCACACACGTGCAACCGGCGGGGGAACTTGCCATCAGGCCCGAAGATGTCGTCCAGCGCCCTTTGTGGGGCGACTTGATTGACGAACAGAAGGAACGGGACCCCGAAGACGAGCTGTATGGCCAGGCATTGGAGGTTATCCGCCAGCAGGGACGCGCCTCGGCGTCGCTCTTGCAGAGGAAGCTGCGGATCGGTTACTCGCGAGCTGCACGCCTGATTGACTTGCTCGAAGAGCGGGGCATGGTCGGGCCCGCCACCAGCGGAGGGCGCGCACGGGAGGTTTTGCTTGAGCCAGAAGATATCGGTTGAATCGTCACGGAACGAAAGGAGGTGAAACCTGCCGGGGGAATACGATCGTCACAAGATCTTGCCCGATTTGTAACTAGCTTATTCTCACTCAAGGAGGAGAACAATGAAGAGATCGTCTGTGGTCAAACTTTTCTCGATCATGATGATTCTGTCGCTGCTGCTCGTGGCCTGCGCCGGCGGCGGCGCTACTCCCAAGCCGGAGAAGAAGTTCAAGGTTGGCCTGGTCACCGATGTTGGTGGCGTGAACGACAAGAGCTTCAACCAATCGGCCTGGGCCGGTGTCCAAAAGGCCGCCACAGAGCTGGGCGTGGAAGCCAAGTTCATCGAATCCAAGCAAGTTACGGACTACGAGAAGAACATTGACCAGTTCGCTACCGAAGGCTACGACATGATCATCACGGTGGGCTTCCTGATGGGTGATGCCACGGCCTTGAAGGCCAAGGAATACCCCGACATCCAGTTCGCCATCGTTGACTTCGCCTACTTCCCGGCCGAGGAAGGTGCTCCCGATCCCTACACATCTGACCTCAAGAACGTCGCCAGCCTGATGTTCGCGGAGGACCAGGTCGGCTATCTGGCCGGCGTCTTGGCCGGCTGCATGAGCGATTCGGGTGTGGTCGGCACCGTATCCGGCATGGAGATCCCGCCGGTGGTGCGCTTCGTGACCGGATTCCAAACTGGCGCGAAGTCGGTCAACGCGGACATCCAGACCTTGAACCAGTACATCCCTTCGTTCACCGATCCGGCCAAAGGGAAGGAAGTGGGCCTCTCCATGATCGACCAGGGTGCAGATGTCATCTTCGGCGTCGGGGGCAACACCGGCAACGGCGGCCTCCTGGCGGCTAAAGAGAAGGGCAAAATGGGCATCGGCGTGGATGTTGACCAATACCTTACGTATCCGGAAGTCAACGACATCCTGATTACCAGCGCCATGAAGAACGTGGACGTAGCCGTCTTCGAGGCAGCAAAAAGCGCGGCGGCCGGCACGCTCGAGGCGGGAATCCGGCTCTCCAGCGTGGAGAATGGCGGTATCGGTCTGGCCCCCTTCCACGCTTGGGCAGACAAGATCCCGCAGGACTGCAAAGACAAAGTGGCTGCTGCCGAAGCCGGCCTAAAGGATGGCTCCATCGACACAGGCTATTCGCCCTAGTCGCAGTTTTGTAAGAGGGCAACAAACCGGTCAACGCTTTTTCAATGACCGAATCTGTGGTGCGTGTTGCGCGCAATTGCGCAACACGCACCATCTGTAACAGAGGACGAATACCATTCAGAGCCCAGCATTCCAAATGACAACACCGCCAGCACTCGAAGCCAGAGGAATCACCAAAGCCTTTCCTGGTGTGTTGGCCAACGATCACGTGGACTTCCGCCTGGAGCGGGGTGAGATCCACGCCTTGCTCGGCGAGAACGGGGCCGGCAAGACCACGCTCATGAACATCCTCTACGGCCTCTATCAGCAAGACGAGGGGCAGGTGCTGATCAACGGCCGGGAGGTGGATATCCACAACCCCAACGAGGCGATAGCTCACGGCATCGGCATGGTCCACCAGCACTTCATGCTCGTGCCCGTGATGACGGTCGCCGAAAACATCATGTTGGGCATTGAGCCTTGCACCGGGCGATCGCGTTGGCTCAGATTATTAGGGCTGCTTGATCACCACCGCGTAGAAGCGCGCGTTCGTGAGCTCTCCACACAGCACGGGCTGGAAGTAGACCCCACTGCCCTGGTCCAGACCCTCTCCGTGGGCGCGCAACAGCGCGTAGAAATCATGAAGGCGCTCTACCGGGAGGCAAACATTCTGATCCTGGATGAGCCCACGGCCGTCCTCACCCCCCAAGAGAGCGACGAGCTCTTCCTGATCATGCGCTCGCTCGCGGAGCGCGGGACATCCATCATCTTCATCACCCACAAGTTAAAGGAGGTCTTTGCGGTTGCCGACCATATCACCGTCATGCGCGATGGACAAGTGGTCGGCACGACCACACCAGCCGAGGCGACTGAGCAACAACTGGCCTCGATGATGGTGGGACGCGAAGTGTTGTTGCGAATCAGCAAAGGGTCGGCTCATCCGGGGAAAGCGGTGCTGGCGGTCGACAACTTGCTCGTCCGCGACAGTCGCGATCACGAAGTCGTGCGCGGTGTCAGCTTCCAGGTACATGCCAGCGAGATCCTGGGGATCGCCGGCGTGCAAGGCAACGGCCAGACGGAGTTGGTGGAGGCCCTGACCGGGCTGCGCTCCGCCAGTTCCGGGCACATGCGCATCGGCGACCAGACACTAGACCATGCCTCGCCACGCCAGATCCTGGAGCAGGGCGTGGCCCACATCCCAGAAGATCGCCAGAAACGGGGCCTGGTACTCCGCTATCCGGTACGGGACAACCTGGTGCTGGGAACATACTATCAGCCACCCTACGCCCAAGGAATCGTCATGCAGCACGCGGCGATTGAGGAAAACGCGCAGAACCTGATCGAGGAGTTCGACATCCGTACACCAAGCTCCACCACCCTGACCGGGAGCCTGTCTGGCGGGAACCAACAGAAGGTCATCGTGGCCCGGGAACTGTCCCGATCGATCAAGCTCCTCATCGCTGCCCAACCCACCCGCGGCCTGGACGTCGGCTCCATCGAATTCATCCACCGCCGGCTCATCGAACAACGGGATGCCGGGTATGCGGTGCTCCTCGTTTCCGCCGAGCTAGACGAGATCATGGCCCTATCTGACCGCGTAGCCGTGATGTACAAGGGCAAGATCATTGACATCCTGCCCATTGAGAAGGCCACGCGCGAAGAACTGGGCTTGTTGATGGCCGGCGTGGGGCGCGAGGGGGGAAACGAGATGTGAGATGTGAGATGGAGG
>CAZDTE010000111.1:0-10575 GCA_964508275.1 uncultured Ardenticatenales bacterium | reverse complement strand
GTGCAATCCGTGGCAGATTCCGGAGGTGCTGAACGGTTACCTCGAAGTTAGGTTCATAAGCGCCGATGCACATACTGGCTGTAGATATTGGAACCGGCACGCAAGACATCCTGCTCTATGACAGCGAGCGGGAGCCGGAAAACAATCTGAAGATGGTCATGCCCTCTCCCACCGTGCTGGTCGCCGAGCGGATCCGGGAAGCGACGCGACTCGGAGAGGCGATCGTGCTCACCGGCGTGACGATGGGCGGCGGGCCCTGTGCGTGGGCGGCCGAGGATCACCTACGCGCGGGTCATGCCGTTTTCGCCACGCCCGATGCGGCGCGAACCTTCAACGATGATCTGGATGAAGTCGCCAAGATCGGCGTGACCGTCGTGAGCGAGGACGAGGCTGCCCGGCTGACGCAAGCCCGCGTCGTGCGGATGCGCGATTTCGATTTTGACGCGGTGGCGAGTGCCTTCCGCGCCTTCCACGTGTCGGCCCGATTCGACGCGCTGGCGGTCGGCGTGTTCGATCACGGAGCGGCCCCGCCCGGCGTCAGCGACCGCGCGTTCCGGTTCGACTACCTGGCCCGCCGGCTGGAAGCGGTTCGGCCCACGGACCGGGGCACGAGGGAAGGCCAAATCGCAGGCAGCCTGGCCGGCTTCGCCTTCGACCGCGCGGACATCCCGCCGATCATGACGCGGCTGCGGGCCGTGGCTGCCAGCGCTCCCAACGACATTCCGCTCATTGTGATGGACACGGCGCCGGCCGCCGTGCTCGGCGCTCTGGGGGACCCGCGCGTCCAGAACGCGCAGCCGGTGGTGGTCGTAAACGTTGGCAACTTCCATACGCTGGCCTTTCACCTGGGAGAGGGACAGGTGAGAGGGGTCTTTGAACACCACACCGGGTTGCTCTCCCAGGAACAACTTGAGGGGTGGCTGACGAAACTGGCCGACGGCACCATAAGCAATGAGGAAGTGTTTGCCGGGCACGGGCATGGGGCCTTGGTTCTGGATCCCACACCGGCTGGGGACTCCTGCCTCACGGCCGTCATCGGCCCGCGCCGGCAGATGTTGCACGGCTCCGGCCTGCACCCCTACTTTGCCGTACCTCACGGCGACATGATGCTGGCGGGTTGCTTCGGTATGGTGCGTGCCTACCGGGTGCTCCACCCCGAGGCACCGGTGGGCCAGATGTCAGCAGCCGGCGGCCAGTAGTCGTAGGCCTTGATTGCGGCGTGACTGGTCTCTTGGTGACAGCAGAGTTCGCGGGATGACGCGGCCAGAGAAAACCGTCGGCTACGGCGATCTGATCCTCGGCAACCCGGAGTTCCGCAAATTGTGGCTGGGCCAGGTGGTCAGCAACCTGGGCGACTGGTTCAACAACGTGGCTGTGCTGGGGCTGGTATGGGAGCTGACCGGTTCCGGTCTGGTGGCCAGCCTGGTCATTCTGTCCAACACCGTGCCTTCGGTGGTAATCACGCCGGTGGCCGGCGTCGTGCTCGACCGCTTTGACCGCCGCAAGGTGATGATCGCCGCCGACCTAATCCGCGCCGTACTCGCGCTTGGATTCCTGCTCGTGCACCGGCCCGATCAGGTGTGGCTGACCTACCTATTCGGCGCGGCTCTGGTTGCCGTGTCGGCGTTCTTCCAGCCGGCGATGTCGGCAGCGATTCCGCGCCTCGCCTCCGAGCGGGAACTGATCGCTGCCAACGGCCTCTCCAGTTCCACCTGGGGGATGATGCTGGCGGTTGGTGCCGCACTAGGCGGGTTGGTGACCGGACTGCTGGGGCGAGAGATCGCCTTTATCGTGAACGCGCTTTCCTTTGTGCTTTCGGCCGGCCTGATCTGGATGATTCGCACACCGCTCTCACCGGAGCGCGACGAGGTGGCGGCTCCCGTATTGTCTCCGTGGGGCGAGTTTCGAGAAGGTGTGAGCTTTGCTCGCCGGTCGCCCCAGGTGCTATCCCTACTGCTGGTCAAGGCGGGGTGGGGGATGGGGGGCGGAATCCTGGTACTGCTGACGGTGTTTGGGGCACAAGTGTTTGCTGCTGGGGATATTGGCATCGGCAGCCTGTATGCTGCTCGTGGTCTTGGCGTACTGATTGGCCCTTACGTGGTGCGCCCGTTCGTCGGGAACGATTTCCGGCTCATGCGCCGCGCCATCCCCCTGGCATTCCTGATCTCCGGCACGTTCTACATGCTGTTCAGCCGGACTCCATTCTTGCTTCTCGGCATGGTGACGGTTGTGTGTGCCCACATCGGCGGCAGTATTTCCTGGACACTGAGCTCCGTTATGCTCCAGCAGGTGGTGCCCGACCATTTGCGGGGTCGCATCTTCTCGTTCGACAGCACCCTGGTGACCGGGGCCATCGCGTTATCCACATTTGCCGTGGGCTGGAGCGTTGAGAAGACCGACCCCCGCCTGGTGGCTTTGCTCACGGCCAGCGTTTTCGTTCTGTATGGCGTGGCCTGGACCGCTGTGACGCGGAGCAGTGTGCGGAAGAACCCCACCGCGTGGCCGGAACCGGTTGTGCGGCAGGAGCCGGTGGCCGGGCAATTTGTGGAGCAGAGCCCGCGAGCGCGTGGCGCGTGAAAACGTGAAGACGTGAAGACGTGAAACGTAATACGCAACACGAGGTCGGACAGGCCGCCCAGCAGGACTGACATCTGATATCTGACGACTGGATACTGGAGAAAGGAGTCCAACCCATGAGCATCAAGCCGGACAAGTGGATCGCTCAGATGGCGCGTGAACAGGGCATGATCGAACCATTCACGGAAGGCCTTGTTCGCGAAGGAAAGATCTCGTACGGCCTCTCCTCGTATGGCTACGACGTGCGGGTCGCGGACGAGTTCAAGATATTCACACCGAACCCGTACAATACGATTGTGGACCCAAAGGACTTCGACGGCCGCGCCTTCGTAAGCTATCAGGGCAATGAGTGTATCATTCCTCCCAACTCATTTGCTTTGGCGCGGACGGTGGAGTACTTCCGGATGCCGCGCAATGTGACCGGGCTTGTGTTGGGGAAGAGCACGTACGCGCGCTGTGGGATCGTCACGAACTTCACGCCGCTGGAGGCGGGATGGGAAGGGCACATCACCATCGAGATCAGCAACACTGCCCCGCTGCCGGCCAAGATCTACGCCCACGAAGGGATCGCCCAGGTGCTCTTCCTGGAGAGCGACATGGATTGTCGGGTGAGCTATGCGGACCGGAAAGGGAAGTATCAGGGCCAGCGGGGGATCACGCTCCCGATCGTCCCGTGATCACTCCTCCGTCTGTGGGTAACCTGGCCTCGATGCGTGTCCCCTGACCCGGTTGGGCGAAGATGTTTAGCCGGCCGCCGAACATCTCGGCGCGTTCCCTCATGCCCAGCAATCCCATGCCCTGCCCGGTGTCTCGCTGGGTGTACAAATCATCCAGGTTGATGCCCCGACCGTCGTCCTCAACCTCGACGATGACTTGTTGTGGTTCCCAGGTCAGGTGAATGCGCACATGCGCTGCCTCGGCATGCTTGGCAACGTTGTTGATGGCCTCCTGGGCAATGCGGAACAGCGCGGTCTCCAATTCTGGTTGCAGACGGCGCTGCCTCCCTTCCGTTTGAAAACTGACCATAGCGCCGGTGGATCCCAGGCGGGTTTCCGCGTACCAGCGAATCGCAGGAACCAGCCCCAGGTCATCTAGCATCGTCGGGCGCAGGTCAAGGATGAGGTGACGGGTTTGCTGGAGGGCGCGGACCGAGATCTCGCGGGTGCGAGCTAATTGCTCATGGACACCGGTGGCGTCCGGACCGAGAACCCCTTCTGTGCTGTCCAGACTCATGATCAGGCCGGTCAAGGATTGGGCCATCTCGTCGTGCAACTCGCGGGCGATACGCTTTCGTTCCGCCTCTTGGGCCCTGATCACCTGTTTCAGGAGTCGGGCGCGGATGGCTTCCTTTTCCCGCAATTCCTTGTAGAGCTGTTCCAACTCCTCCGTACGCTGGCGAACCTGGTTTTCCAGGCGAGACTTTTCTTCCAGGCCATCGGCCATGCGGTTGAATGTTTCGGCCAGTTCCCCCAGCTCGTCCCCGCTTTCGATCTCCGCTCGTTCGCCCATGTTCCCCTGGTCGAGGGCTCGCACCAGGGTCGTGAGCCGTTCGACCCGCCGCACGATCAGGGGATTGAGGACTGCCCCCAGCATGAGAGCGCCGACCAGCAGCACACCACAAAGCGAGAGAAGCGTGCGCCGTAGGTCGCCGTTCAGGCGCTGATCCATGTCCGCAAGCGATAGGTCGGTTATCAGCACACCGTTGTAGCGGGTGTTAGGATCGTGGCATGTGTGGCACGCCGGCCGGTTCTCGATGGGGTTGCAGTTGCGCAAGATACGTCCCCCGTCGGGCAGCGTCAGGACGGCACTGTGTTCGATTTCTGCGTCAGAAGGAATGGCGTCATGACACACGCTACAACCCTGGTCAGACGTACTCATGAAGCGCCCCACGTTTTGGCCACCCGGGATCGCCCGGACCTCAGAATTCGTGTTGATGAGAATCAGGTTCTGGACGTGGGCGTTGGTCGCGATGTTGTCCATCGTTTTCTGGATCGCCGGGAGGTCCTGGATGAGCATGGCTTCTGCCAGGCTGCCTTCGATCACCCGGCCCAGGTCGGTGGCCGTTTGAGCCGCTGTTGCCAGCTCCTGGTTGCGATGGGAAGAGTACTGGAGATATGCGAAGACGATCAGAACCAGAGAGAGGGGAGCCAACACTCCCAACATTAGCTTTAGTCGGAGACTGGTGCTCATTCGGTTAGCCGTTTTGGAGTGACCTTCGACGACCGGCAGCCCACGAACGACGGGCTGGCGATCACCGCAGCTCACTGGCCACCGACTGCCGACGATGGTGAACGGTCGGCAGTCGGTGATTGCATGGTTCCAGTGACTGCACGGTGGCGGTCAGTGGCTAATTGTCTAGCGCGCCGGCTTGGATCCAACTGGTGATCAGGTCAACTTCGTCACCGGGCAAGGGCATGCCGGGTGGCATGAAGCCACCGGTGCCCTGCAGCCGTTGAACGAGCAGGCTGCTGTTGGGGTCACCGGGCACGACCACCGGGCCATGGTCACCGCCGTTGATGATGTTATCATAGTCGGTCGCGCTCCAGCCCCCCAGCGAGCCATGGCAAGCCACACATTTGGCGCCGAGGATGGGCAGGACATCGTCCGCGAAGCTGACGTCCGCCGCCGGTTGTTCTTCAGCCACCGGTGCTTTGGTCGGCGCCGGTGTGGGTGCCGGCGTGGGCGGGACGTAGTCGGGTTGCCAGGTGCGGATAAAGGCGAGTACATCGTTGACTTGGTGGCGTGTCAGCACGGAGTGGAAGGCCGGCATCTGCTTGCCGCCACTGAGCACATATTGCACCAGTTGCGGGTCAGACAGTGTGCGCAAGAACATGGCGTCGTGCAGGACAATGCCACTGACTTGCCGCTCCCCGCTCGTGCCGTGGCAGCCGCTGCAGAAACTGGCAAAATACTGTTCGCCCTCCGCTTCGTCACCCAAGGAGGCGTTGGCCTCCTGCCAGTCGGTGACCCGCGATGGGGCATCCGGTTCCCAGCTGCGGACGAACGCGACCAACTCATCGACCTGTTCATCGCTGAGGAGTCCTAGATCGCCCCAGGCCCACATGCTGCTGCCCTCCATTCCACTCACGATTGTGCGCCTGATTTGTGCATTGTTGAATGTGCTGAGGAACTCTTTCGAGTTCAGCGGCGGCGCATCCTCGCTGCCCTCGCCGTTCTCGCCGTGACACTGGGCACAGGTGCGGGCAAAGATGTCTTGGCCGGTGATTGCCGGTGTTGGCGTGACCTCCCGGTCAGCAGCCGGTTTCACGGGAGGGTTAGATTCCCAGGAGCGCATAAACGCCACGATGTAGTCTATCTGCTCATCGTCCAGGGGCCCGCCATTATCTGTACTGAACGGCACCATACCGAGATTCGGCTGACCTTGAGCGATGATGGCATGAACGGTCTCGTCATCACGCGTTGTGAGGAAGTCACTGGTCGAGATGGGGTGGATGATGTCACCGGGCCGCGCCGGGTTCGGCCCCCCTTCACCATACTTTCCGTGGCACCCGGTACAACTTGCCGCAAAGAGCTTCTGCCCCTCTTCGATGCCGGATGGGGGTGCCAGGATAAACTGAATGAGGGCGCCGATCTCGTCGGGGCTCAGGATTTCACCCCAGGCCGGCATCGTCTCGTGGGGGCCACCCAACATGATAACCTGGCGGATGGACTCTACGCTGCCGTCACTGGGGAGGTTGTCTCCGTGACACTGACTGCACCGTTCCTCAAACAGAGGTTTTCCCTTGCTGGCGGCCGAGCCGTTCGGGTCGGCGATGAAACTGGCCAGGGTGGCGATCTCCTCGTCGCTTAACTCCCCCTTCCAGGCGGGCATGGTCCGGTGCTTTCCTCCCCGCTGGATGGCCTCGCGCAGTTCATCCGGCTTGGCGTGGGCCACACTCAAGTACGTGCCATGACATCCTGCGCAGTGGTTCTCATACAGCTTCCTTGGCTGGGGGGCGAGGACAAAGTTTGCCAGCGAATTGATTTGCTTGCGGGCTAACTCTTGACCCCAGTCGGCAACATCTTGGCCTTCGTGAGGTTGCTGCTTGGAGCCGGCCGCAATCACGTCGTGGAGTTCGTCGGCCCCGCCAGGCACCTCCAGGTTGAGATCGTGGCAACTGGCACAGTTCTGGCGGAAAAGAGCCGCCCCATTGGGAGCCGAAATGTAGGACACGAGTTTGTCAATCTCTTCGGACGTAAAGTCGCCACCCCATGCCGGCATCCCTTCATGGGCCAGGCCCTCGGCGATCACCCTGTGAAGGTCCGAGCCTGTACGCACGACAATACCGGTGCTGTGACAGGCTGCACAGTTCTGGTTGAACTGTTGCGCGACGACAGCTTCGGGACTTAACTCAGCGTGGGCCTCGGACACGGGCGAGGTGACCACGGATTTGTAGGTCAGGTAGGCCATACCCACCACGGCAAGCGTCATCAATCCTGTGGCCACAGGACGGCGGCCAGGATGTCGCTGCGGGTTACGATCGTAGAAAGGGAGTAGCAGCAGCAGGAGAATGCCCACGACGGGCATGACTACGGTGGCTACTACTTCCAACGAACCTGGGAAATACTTAAGCAGTTCGAAAACCCACAAGAAGTACCATTCGGGCCGGGGCAGATAGCTGGCGTCAGTCGGGTCTGCCCGGCTCTCTATGGGAATCCCGATGGTGACGATCAAGCTGATCAGGGCCACTAAGATGAGCCCGGCCACAACCATATCCTTGAAGATAATGTCCGGGAAGAACTGAACCCCCCGGGTCTTTGCCTCCTGGTATTCCTCCAGGTATTGGCGTTTTTCCTTCTCGTTCAACGTGATGCCTCCATCTGTTTGTTGCTTCCTTATCTACCGCTTCGGAGGTGCACTAATCCCCAGCCTGATCACCAGGTACATGTGCACCGCGATGAGCAGAATCACCAAAGCCGGCAGCCACCAAACGTGGATCCCAAAGAATCGGGCCAGGGTAAGCGCGGTCAGGCCCTCTCCACCGCGTAGGATTCCTCTGAGGAGCGAGCCAATTACGGGAGGGGAACCGGCGATGTTGGTCCCCACGACGGTCGCCCAATAGGCCTTTTGGTTCCAGGGCAGAAGATACCCCGTAAACCCAAAGCCGACGGTGATCAGCAAGAGGAAGACGCCTGTAACCCACGTAATCTCGCGCGGGAACTTGTAGGCTCCCGTGTAGAACGTACGCAGCATGTGCAAGAAGACCACCAGCACCATGGCGCTTGCGCCCCAATGGTGGAGGCCGCGGATGAGCCAGCCAAAGGCGACATCGTTCATGATGTATTCAATGCTGTCGTATGCGTGGTCCGGAGTGGGCACGTAGTAGATGGTCAGAAGAATGCCGGTGACGATTTGTGTCGTCGCCAAGAAGAGCGAGGCACTACCAAGGGTGTAGAACCAGTTGACCTTGGGCACCTTGCGCATGAAGATCGCTTGCCAGATGGACTGAAGCCCGGCGCGCTCATCGATCCAGTTTCCAAAGTTAGCTGCCATGAAGCTCAACCTCCCAAGATAAACAGCTTGCCGGTTTCGACTTTGGTTTCAAAGCTGTCCAGTGGGCGTGGTGGGGGCCCAGAGACGACATTGCCATGTTTGTCAAAAACGGCACCGTGGCAGGGACAGAAGAAACCGTTCTTCCCCGAATCCCAGTGTACGCGACATCCCAGGTGTGTGCAGACGTTGGAGAGCACGACGAAATTCTCGCCATCCTCGGTCAAGGCATACATCGTTTCGTTGGAGACGGTCTCTTCCCATCCTTGTTTTCGCACGATCTTGGCTTTAAAGAGCGTGGGTATGCCGATCTCCACTTTCCGAATCGATCCGAGGGGTATCCACTCGGTTTCCTTCTTCTTCAATGCCGGTGAAACGACGTACGCAACTGCCGGGATGCTCATCACCGCAGCAATTGCAGCGCCGATGGCCCCGATAGCCCACCCCAGAAAGCCTCGGCGCGTTTTCGTTCGGTCGCCTGGTGGGACATATGTATCACGAGTTTGAGCCATTCGATGTTCTCCTCTCTTCATCATTAGTGTTTGGGTCTTGAGCTGCCCTCCAGCAGCTTCAACATGTGCCACGGGCTGCTCTGCCCGCGGCGCCGACGATTCCAAGAGCCGTGTGTATTTGCCCCAACCGGCACGGCTCACCCGCTCACGCAAGTGTGGCGGGATGATCAACATCTCGTCGCCTTCTTGCGAGTGCAGGACAATGGTCAGATTCTCACCGCCGTCATCTTTGTACGCCAGAACACAGGATTGGTCCCGGACTCCGCTGAACACGAGTTGAGCGAAGCACGATTGGCAAGCGATCAGGTCCTTTTCACACACATTTCGGTCGATCCAGACCTTCATCGAACGTGTCCTTTGCGGCTGGGCGGGTCCGCTTTCCGTACGCTCGTCTGCCTGCTCCCCGATCATGCCAATCATGCCAACCAAACCATCGTCCCTCATGCGAAGCAAGGGCGCGCCAGATTCACACAACTACGGCCTGTAAGAAAAGTGTATCACAAGGGGCCAGAATTGTACATCGTGAATCACGCGATTTTGGAGACAAGAAGACGCTATCTTACATAGCGTCACGCACGATGAGGAAGAAAAGGGTTCGCTTGCCGAGGTCCCCGGACAGAGCACTGGACAGAGCACTGGCGCGAGGTCACCCAAAGAGGTCCCGGGTCCCATCCTGCTGCAAACATTCGCCTTCCCCGCCTTGACTGCTGTCCTGGAATAGGAGAGCCGTCGGCCCACTTCAAATCGGGCCGCGCGCCTCTCGTTTTAGCCCCCCACCTGCGATATGATGGACATAAGAATTGATACGGCATCTATTGCAGGAAGTGGGGAATGCGGGACATGAAAACCTACAGCAAGGCACTCAGGACAACCTCCGCGCTACTAGCAGCGCTGACAATCGCTTTTGTGGGCAGATCGTTTTCGACGGCCGGAACGCAGACGGCAAACGCCAGCCCGACGTACGACGCCCGGTACGACCTCAACAGCGACGGAAAGATCGACTCGCACGACATCGAACTGGTGGCCCCGGAGTGGGCTTCACCCACCGACCCTGCACGCGATTTGGATGGCAATGGGCAGACGAACGTCGTGGACGTGATGCTCGTTGCCGCCCATTGGGGCTCATCTGTGGACGACCCACCGCCCAACGTGGACGTTGCCTCCCAGAAGAAGGGTATCGGCATCCCTTCTTGGGAGCAAGGTTACTGGAAGAACATCTCGGAGACACAGCTAGAGCGCATCAACAGCCAGTGGTTCTACGACTGGGGCGTGACCGCCCGTTTCTTTGATTACAACCCCGAATATGTGCCGATGATCTGGAGCGACCGGCTGGAATGGTACGGAGGCGAGTCCAACATCGCGGCACTGGCAGCAGCCCACCCAGGCCGCTACTGGCTGATCTGGAACGAGCCCGACCTGGAGGAACAGGCGAACATTTCTCCCGAACGAGCCGCCGAATTGTACCGCCCGCTGGCCGACCTGATCATCGGCGCGGATCCAACCGCCAAACTGATCGTCGGCGGTGCAAGCCAGGTCGGGTGGCCCGAATGGCCCGAACAGTTCCTGACCGCATACCAGAATCTCTACGGCGAGGCCCCCACGCTGGCCGGATGGCACACCCACTATTACCCGTTCGCCAATGCCGACTCGGATCCCGCGGTGCTGGCCGAACGGACACGCAACTATCTGATGGACGCCCGCACCTGGGTAGACAACCACGGAGGGGGCGAGCTCTGGCTTACAGAGTTTAACGTCCACACCACGGATGACATGGCCCAGGCCTACATGTCGCACATCGTGCCGTGGCTGGAAGATTACGCCGGCGTTGACCGCTTCGCCTGGTTCGCCGTGGACACCACCTACATCGAATGGTACGCAGGCAGTCTGATGGATCGCGCTTTCGACCTGACCCAGTTGGGCAACTTGTACGCGAGCTACTAAGGCTTTTCCAGAGTATCATCTCAATAATTCGGGGTGAGCAGAACGTCGCGCCCC
>CAZDTE010000110.1:161-10811 GCA_964508275.1 uncultured Ardenticatenales bacterium | reverse complement strand
TGAGCAGGACGTCAAGCCCCCCTCCCAACTTTGGGGGAATATGCTCCCCCAGAATGGGGGGGGACTGAGGGGGGGCGTTCCCCAAGTTATTGAGATGATACCAGAGTTCCTATTATAACCGGTTGTCCCGGATTTGTCCAACCGGGACAGGTCGGGTAGCGCCGCCGGTCAGGAGACCACCCTGAACTTGACTCCCGGCGTTAGTTGCGGTAAACTGGGGGCATGGAACCTTCTGTGCTGAACATCGTGACCGGGGCCTTCGGCTACACCGGCAAGTACATCACGCGGCGACTGCTGGCGGCGGGCCAAAGGGTCAGGACTCTCACCGGCCGGCCCGACCGCCCCAACCCGTTCGGCGACCGGATCGAGGTGGCTCCCTTCAACTTCGAGCATCCGGGCGCACTGATCGAGAGCTTGCGTGGGGCCACAACGCTCTTCAACACCTACTGGGTGCGGTTCCCACGCGGCGCGGTCACGTACGACATGGCGATCGAGAACACGAAAACGCTCATCCGCGCGGCGGAAGAGGCCGGCGTTCGCCGCATCGTGCACGTGAGCATCACCAGCGCATCTGCCGAATCGCCGCTTCCGTACTTTCGAGGCAAGGGTATCCTCGAGCAGACCATCATGCGTTCCCGTTTGTCCTATGCGATCATCCGGCCGACCGTTATCTTTGGCGCGGAGGACATCTTGGTCAACAATCTGGCGTGGATTCTCAGGAGGTTCCCGCTGTTCACGATCCCCGGCGCGGGCGATTACGGCGTTCAGCCGATCTTTGTGGAGGAAATGGCGGATATCGCGGTGGGGGCAGCGCAGAAACGAGACAACGTGATCCTTGACGCTGTTGGGCCGGAGACCTTCTCGTTTGACGAGCTTGTGCGCCTGATTGCCGACCAGGTCGGGAGCCGGGCCAGGATTATCCATGTTCCGACGGGGTTGGCGCTTCTCCTCTCTCGCGTAATCGGCGCCCTGGTCGGCGATGTGATGCTCACGCGCGATGAGGCGGGCGGGCTGATGGGAAACCTGCTGGTTTCTGAGGGGCCACCTACCGGCCAGAAGCGCCTGAGCGATTGGCTGAGCGAGAACGCCGATCGTGTAGGGACGCAATACGCTTCCGAGCTAGGCAGGCACTATCGCTGAGGGGTCGTATCCCTGGCAAAAGGAGGAATCTGTGTATCATCTAGCCATCATCGGATTTGGGACGGTCGGGCAGGGGCTGGCCGAGTTGCTGCTCAAGAAGGAGGACCAGCTGAGCGAGCAATACGGCTTCGAGGCGCGCGTAGTCGCCGTTTCCGACTTGCTGAAAGGGGCCGTCTACGATCCTGACGGACTCGACCTGGCCACGCTGATGGAGACGGTGCAGGGCGGCGGCCGGGTGGATGATTATCCTGGCGGCACAAAAGGCTGGGACAGCGAGCGTACGATCCGCGAAACGAACGCCAACGTCATCGTCGAGGTCACCTACACCGACGTGAAGACCGGTGAGCCGGCGCTGAGCCACTGCCGCGCGGCCTTCGAGGCCGGCAAACACGTGGTCACCACGAACAAGGGGCCGGTCGCCCTGGCCTACCGCGAATTGAATGACCTGGCGGCTGCGCACGGCGTGCAGTTCCGCTTCGAGGGCACGGTGATGAGCGGCACGCCGGTGATCCGCCTGGCCCAAAATGGGCTGGCCGGCGCGACCATCCTCGGCTTCCGAGGCATCCTCAACGGCACCACAAACTACATCCTCTCGCAGATGGAAGCGGGCCAGTCCTACGAAGAAGCCCTCAAGCAGGCCCAGGAGTTGGGTTATGCGGAAGCGGTCCCCGACGCAGATGTGGAGGGTTGGGATGCCGTCGGCAAGGTCGTCATCCTGGCAAACGTGCTCATGGGCGGTGACTTGCGTATCGAGGATGTGGAGCGGGAAGGGATCACCGGCATCACCGAGGACGATGTGGCTGCGGCCCGCGCCGCTGGTGAGCGCTGGAAGCTGATCGGCAGCGGGTGCTGGGCGGATGGACAGGTCGTGGCCCGCGTGCAACCGGTACGCCTAAATCTTTCGGACCCGCTGGCCGGTGTCAGTGGCCCCACAAATGCCGTGACGTTCGAGACCGATACGCTCGGCGACGTGACTCTGGTTGGGCCGGGAGCCGGTCGCACGGCCACCGGTTACGCCCTCCTCGGCGACCTGCTGGACATTCACGAGTCCTGATCGTTGGCCAAACCAAACTCGTCGTGGATGTAGCGCACGGCCTCGTCGGCGTCGCGGGCGTCCACCACCAGGGAGAGGTTGTATTCTGACGAGCCCTGGGCGATCGAGATCACGTTGATGCTGTGCTTGCCCAGAGATCCAAAGAGCTTGGAGGCAATCCCCGGAGTCCCGCGCATCCCGGCACCGACTACGGCGATGATGACAACGCCATCTTGGGCCCAGATGCGATCAATATGCTGGAACAATAGTTCCTCGCGGAAACTCTCTTCCAAGAGCTGGACGAGTCGCTGACTGAATTGCTCGCTTACGACAAAGCAGATGTTCTGTTCCGAAGAAGACTGCGAAATCATCAGCACACTAACGGCTGCGCGGGCTACCGTAGTGAAGACGCGGGCAGCAACTCCCGGCACACCCATCATCCCCTTGCCCTGCACCGTTAACAGACTTACGTTCTTGATGCTGGCGATTGCCTTCACCCCTCGGCCGGTGGTCATTGGCTCCTTCACGATCAGGGTGCCCGGGTGCGTTGGACGGAACGTGTTGGCAATGCGCAAAGGAATGGCTTTCTCCACAACCGGCAAGATCGTCTTGGGATGCAATACCCTGGCCCCGAAGTACGAGAGTTCCGCTGCCTCCGTGTACGAGAGACAGGGCAAGGTGCGTGCCGAGGGAACCACCTGCGGATCGGCGGTCAGAACGCCATCCACGTCCGTCCAAATCTGCACCTCGTCCGCGTCCAGGCAGTTGCCGAGGAGGGCGGCGGTGTAGTCGCTCCCGCCCCGCCCGATCGTGGTCACGATGCCACCTGCCGTGGCCGCCATAAACCCGGTCACCACGGGGATCGTCTCGTCGCGGAGCAACGGCAGGATGCGAGCCCTCGTTTTCGCCGTCGTATGCTCCATGAGCGGGTTGGCTGCTCCGAAGTGATCGTCGGTGACGATCAAATCCGACGCTTCGATGGCCTGTGCGTCCAGGCCCAGGCCCTTCAACGCCTCGGCCATCAGCTGGACGCTGAACCGCTCTCCCATCGAGGATATCGTGTCCAGGGCACGGGGAGTCAGTTCGCCGAGGATGGCAATGCTCTCACACAACCGCGCCACTCGCCGCAACGCCGGCTCTACGAAGGAGAGGAGATCGTCGCTGGATTGGGGAGCGATTTCGCCGGCCGCGATGCGATGTTTGCTGAGGATTTCCTTGACCAGGCGGTTTGCTGTTGAGAGGTCACCCCGTTCTGCGGCCCGCGCAGCGCCGATCAGCATGTTGGTAACACCGGCCATGGCCGAAACGACGACGACCTTACCTGCACCCGGCTCTCCCGTGTCCCGGGCGATCTGGGCTGCATGGCGAATGCGGGCGGCATCTCCCATCGAGGTGCCGCCGAACTTCATGATGATCATGGCTACCACCCCAGTACCTGTTCCACGGCCACAACCTCCGCAGCAACGTTGATCAGGTTCGGAGCGTACTGGATGGCGTTGTCCGGGTCCTTCAGGCCGTGGCCGGTCAGGATGCAGACGAAAACGGCGTCCGGATCCGCCCAGCCCTTGGACAGCGCCTTGCGCAGCCCGGCGATGGAGGCCGCGGATGCCGGTTCGCAGAAGATCCCTTCTGTGCTGGCGACCTGCCGGTACGCTTCCAGGATTTCATCATCGGTGACGAAGTTGATGATGCCCTCCGATTCGTTGCGGGCCGCCACGGCCCGTTCCCAACTGGCCGGGTTCCCGATCTTGATCGCCGAAGCGACGGTCTGAGGGTTGGGGATCGGTTCGCCGCGCACGATAGCCGCGGCCCCCTCCGCTTCAAACCCCAACATGCGCGGCTTGCTGCTGATACGGCCGGCGGCGTGGTACCGCTTGAATCCTTCCCAGTAGGCGGTGATGTTGCCGGCATTGCCGACCGGCAGGACGCAGTAGTCCGGCGCGTGGCCGAGCGCATCGCAGATCTCATAGGCGGCGGTGGTTTGCCCTTCGATACGGTAGGGGTTGAGGGAGTTGACCAGTGTCACCGGGTTGCGAGCGGTCAAGTCGCGCACGATGGCCAAAGCCTGGTCGAAGTTGCCCTCGACGGCGAGCACCTGGGCCCCATAGATCAGCGCCTGGGCCAGTTTGCCCAGGGCGATACCGCCGGCGGGTACTAACACGATAGAGGTGATGCCGACGCGAGCGGCGAAGGCGGCCGCTGCGGCAGAAGTGTTGCCCGTGGAGGCGCACATGATGGCCCGCGAACCTTCTTCCAGCGCCTTGGCCACAGCCATGACCATGCCGCGGTCCTTGAACGATCCGGTCGGGTTCGCTCCTTCGTACTTCAGCCACAACTGGCCCTGGACACCCAGATCGCGAGCCAGGTTGTGGGAGCGAATGAGCGGGGTGTCCCCCTCATTCATGGTGATGAGGGGCGTGCGATCGGTTACGGGCAGATATTCCCGGTATCTGGCAAGGATTCCTGGCCGCATGGGCTCTTCTCCTTGATCGCATTTCTAACGAATCTGGTGTGGACCCTTCGGATGAAGGGCAGTATCTGGCTTGACAGCGAATGATGAGTATGATAGCGTCAAGGGGGCAAAAAGTCAAATGCGGTTTGGGGTTTCGGACTCGGCCCGGCTACCGACGCCGCCATGTCTGGGTGTGGACTCGGGGCCGGTGGGGATCGGAGGTGACCACGAGTCGGTGGTCAAAGATTCCTGCGTGGTTCCCTCCAACCAGTGCAGAGCGTTGGGGTCAGCGGTTGGGGTCTCTGTCTTCTTTTCTGAGGGGACGGGTGTGGCGTGTCCGGTCTGGAAATGCAGGAAAGAGGCGAGTCCCACGGCCACACCGGCGAGGATGGCGACGGTGAGGCCGAGGTACGGAGAGTCGCCGATCAGGGCAATTGCCGTCAGGGAGGTCAAGACCCAGATTCCCCCTACGGTCCAGCACCCGACGGCAGAATCTTGGGGCTTAGCCTGGGCCGGCATCTTGCTCTTGGCGCTCACGGTAGCGGGCCAGGGCGATATCGCCGGCAGCCCGGAGTTGCCGGACCGAATCTAGCGGCACGTCCACGTCGCCTAGCCCAGTGTTGTCGAATTTGGGATAGCCGTGATAGTCTGTCCCCCCGGTGGGGATCAGGTGGTATCGATCGGCCAGGCGACGCAATGATTCCACGTCCTCGGGCGTGTGCGAGGGGTAATAGACTTCCAACCCTTGCAGTCCAACCGCGATCAGGGGCTCCAGGTAGTCGAGCACGCCCATCGGGTGGGCCAGAACAGGCACGCCTCCTCCGTCCACCGTCATCTTCACGGCACCCTCCGGGGTTACGCGCAGATGTTCGACATAGGCGGGGCAACCTTTGGCGAGGAAGCGATCGAACGCATCCTGGACCGATTCAACGTACCCGGCCGCGAGCAGGGCACGAGCGATATGGGGTCGACCAATGGCCCCTCCGGCTTGCGCGGTTACACGATCCCAGGGCAGGGAGATGCCGAGTTGCTCCAGTTTGCCGAGGATGCGACGCGCGCGCTCCTCCCGACCTCCTTGCAGCAGCGCGAGCTTTTCGCGGAGCAGCGGAACTGCGGGGTCTGCGAAGTAGCCGATGACGTGTACCTCACGGCCGGGCACGTCCGTGTTGAATTCGACACCGGGGAAGAGCGTGAGGTCGGTGCCTTGGGCGGCACGGGTGGCTTCCTGAACACCGGCCATTGAATCGTGATCGGTTATCCCCAAGGCAACCAGTTTCCGCTCCAGTGCCAGGCGGACCAATTGCGTCGGGCTATCATGACCGTCGGAGGCCGTAGTATGGGCGTGAAGGTCTACACGGCCCGCGTATTGCCGATTGATCGGCGGCACCGCTCGACTCACCGGCGCTCCACGGTCAGTTTGACGGCCGTCCGTTCCCGGCCATCGATTTCGATCTCTACGAAGGCGGGCACGCACACGATCTCAATGCCGTCCTCACGCAGGTAGCCTCGGGCGATTGCTACGGCCTTGACTGCCTGATTCACAGCGCCAGCTCCAATAGCTTGCACGTCTGGGACACCGCCTTCCCGAATCACACCAGCAATGGCTCCAGCTACCGCGGTAGACCGCGACCTCGCTGATACCTTCAAGATTTCCATGATGATCCCCTCCTCCTTTGCTCATCGAGCAGTCGTAGGAATGGCGTATTCAACGGACAGGGCTGGCAAATGACGTTGTTCATTTAGGCCTCCTTTGTGTCACGTAATAGAAGACGGATGGGCCCTGTACCGGAGCGCAGGGAAAGTCAGCGGTCCTGGCTATATTTTAGCACAGCTTTACCCTTCTTGTCCAATTGGCTCTGGCCGGAAGCGGGTAGGGCATGGCCACCGGCAATCGACCGCCTGCCACCGGCTACTTCGCGTAGTCTACAGCGCGGGTTTCACGGATGACGGTAACTTTGATCTGGCCTGGGAACGTCAGGCCGTCCTCGACTTTTCGCGCAATGTTCTTCGAAAGCTGGATGGCGGCCAGGTCATCAACCTCATCCGGTTTGACGATGATGCGGACTTCGCGGCCGGCCTGGATGGCGTAGGCTTCATTCACCCCCTCAAATGAGTGGGCCATATCTTCCAGCGCGGTGATTCGCTTGATGTACGCTTCCAGGGTCTCCCGCCGAGCGCCTGGGCGGGCCCCAGATATGGCATCGGCTGCCTCGACGATGACGGCCTCCAAAGACTTCTGATCCTCCTCGTGGTGATGAGAAGCGACGATGTTGACCACTTCGGCGGGAACACCGTGTCGGCGGACGATGTCGGCCCCGATTTGCGCGTGGGGGCCGTCCACCTCGTGCGTCACCGCTTTGCCGATGTCGTGCAGGAGCGCGCCGGCTTTGGCCAGCGCAACGTCGGCCCCCACTTCCGCTGCCAACATGCCGGCAATGTGCGCCGTTTCGATGGCATGGGTGTGCTGGTTCTGCCCATAGCTGCTGCGGAACTTGAGCTGTCCCAGCAACTTGATCAGGTCTGGTCGCAGCCCCCGGACTCCGGTCTCGTAGACAGCGCGTTCCCCCTCTTCCTGGATGATGCTTTCGACCTCTTTCCTGGCGCTCCCTACAACCTTTTCGATACGCGCCGGGTGGATGCGACCATCGGCCACCAACCTGCCAAGGGCTATGCGGGCCACCTCCCGTCGTACGGGGTCAAAACTGGAGATAATAACGGCTTCAGGGGTGTCATCCACGACCATGTCCACACCGGTGGCGTTTTCAATAGCTCGGATGTTTCGCCCCCCACGGCCGATGATCCGGCCTTTCACATCATCACTGGGAAGCGGCACCGTGGAGACAGAAACATCGGCCACGGCCTCGGTGGCGACACGCTGTATGGTCCCCACAACGATCTCGCGGGCGCGGCGATCAGCCTCCTCACGGATTTCGGCCTCTACCCTGCGAATGACATGGGCCATATCTTGCCGCGCTTCCTGTTCGACGCGCTCAAGCAGAATGTCTTTGGCCTCCTGCTTTGAGAGCGCGGATATCCGCTCGATCTCACGCACTTGCTCCGACTCTCGCCGGGCGAGATCCTTGCGAGCGCGGTCCAAGTCCCGCCGGTGCGCTTCCAGCCTGCGAGTCCGCGTCTCCAGGTCGTCCAGGCGATTGTCTAGATTCTCACGACGCTTCTGCAATTGACGTTCTTGCTTGCGCAGGTCTCGCTGCCACTGTTTCCCCTCCGTTTCCGCCTCCTTGCGAATGCGCAGTGCCTCATCGCCCGCTTCCAAGAGCGTTTCTTTGGCCTTGGCCTGCGCCGTTTCTACGATAGTCTGCGCGTCAGCCTGCGCTGCTTTGACTCGTGCCTGCGCCCGGTAGTGGTAGATCAGGTAGCCGAGCAAGGCGCCGAAAAGTGCTGCCACCACCGCGAGCAATAGGTTCCCTCCAACGGATCCACCCATTTCTCAATCCTCCTCGTTTCCATACGCTCCGCTCTGAGCAGCCTGGTCAGCGAATTCTGCGTCCCAAAGCTCGTCGACAGCCTCCTTCACGGTGTCCCAAGAGAAACCACGCCGCCGCAGGTAGGCTCCCAGCTTTCGATAGACGTCTTGGCGCGACAATCCGTGATAGCGGTGGGCGCGAGCAGCCGCCAGCCGGCGGGCTGCCTCGCTGTCGTCCGTTGCGCGGTCTTCCAACGCAGCGTCGATCACCTCATCGGCGATGCCCTTGCGCCAAAGTTCCTGCCGCAGAATTCGCCGGCTTCGAGGCCGGAACGTATCTCGATTCTCAATCCATTGACTGGCGAAGTTCAGGTCATCCAGCAGGCCGATTTCTGCCAACCGGTGAATCACCTGCTCGATGACGGCTTGGTCAATTCCCTTCCGGATCAGCCGTTGCTCGACTTCCCATACGCTGCGTGATCGGGTGGCCAGGAAATACATCGCGGTATCCAGCGCCACCTGATAGGCGTCTTCGACCTGCAACCCGGCGATGTCGTTGTCGCTGAGCGTCTGGCCAACCGCCAGACGCGCTCCAACCTCAATCGAAAGGCCGACGGCAAAGGAGCCGTCCACGAATACGTTCACTCTCCGCTTGTTCCTCTTTTGCACTTCGATTGCACTGACCTGGCCACCCACTTGCAGCCACTCTCCCTCGCCATGACCCCGGCGGTCCACAAACGCAAAAAGCTGCGGCCACAATCAGCCACAGCTTTGGAAACACCCTGCCGAGAGACTGACGCCTCTCAGGAACATCTGCATGAATTACAGATCTGTTCGGGCAAACTCATGCACGACTCCGCACAAGCTCACCCCTTCGTTCGCACAAATGTTATGTTATTAGGACTTAGGTCTGATACACTTCCTCATTCGCCGGGTCGTGCACAGATCAGGAATGCGGAAGCTACATGGTTGCCAACCCTTGGCAGCAGACGTTGGTCGCCTCTGGGTATTACACGAAAAGGATGAGGTGTAGAGCGTGAAAGCCGGCATCGGACTCGTCGTTCGCGCCACGCACTTGCGCCCCACACTTCGGTGCTCGCCAAGGATCGGCAGAGTAACAACCCCTGGCTTCATCCGCCCATGGCCTGCCAATGGCGGAAGTCAGCCAATCCTTAGCCCTAAACAACCACGTTTCGTTTACGCTAAACAGATATGCGCAGAGTGTGTTATCCACGCAGTCAGACCCAGGTGTTTTCCAAAGCTGGTGATGCGTATGTCTAGTCTAATCCTGTTCAGAGACCAAAGCCACATCTGGGGGCGAAACCTTCAACGGTAAGCCCACCTCTTCGCGGATGCGGTTCTCAATCTCCCACAGCATTTCGGGGTGGGCGGCGAGATAATTCTTGGCATTGAGTCGGCCCTGCCCCAAGCGGACATCCTCGTAGGAGTAGTAAGAGCCTCGTTTGTCAATGGCTTCTGTGCTTACGCCAACATCCAGAACACATCCGGTATGTGAGATGCCCTCGTTGTACATGATGTCGAATTCGGCGACCCGGAACGGCGGCGCCACTTTGTTCTTGCTGACCTGCACTCTCGTCCGGTTGCCGATCAATTGTCCTGCGTCCTTGAGCCCTTCGATCCGACGGATATTCAGGCGGACTGACGAATAGAACTTGAGGGCTCTCCCGCCGGACGTGGTTTCCGGACTCCCGTATAGGACGCCGATCTTCATACGGATCTGGTTTGTGAAGATAACAGAGGTGTTGGATTTCTTGATCGCGCCGGCCAGCTTGCGCAGTGCCTGGGACATCAACCGGGCCTGCAACCCAACATGCGTGTCGCCCATGTCCCCCTCGATCTCTGCGCGGGGAACCAGAGCAGCGACCGAGTCGATTACGACGACGTCAACTGCTCCACTCCGCACCAGCGCCTCGGTGATCTCCAGGGCCTGTTCGCCCGTGTCCGGCTGGGAGATGTAGAGGTCGTCAACAGCGACACCGCACCGTGCCGCGTACTGCGAGTCAAGGGCATGCTCCACGTCAACGAAGGCGGCGATGCCTCCCGCGCGCTGGGCCTCGGCGATGATATGCTGGCAGAGCGTTGTCTTCCCAGAAGACTCCGGGCCATAGATCTCGGTGACCCGACCCCGTGGAATCCCGCCTACTCCCAGGGCGATGTCCAGGGACAGCGCTCCGGTCGGAATGACGTCAACGTCCATTCCGTGGGCCGACCCCAGTTTCATGATGGCTCCGTCGCCAAACCGTTTGTGCAGTTGGGCCATGGTTGCTTCCAGCGCTTTGTCTCGTCCATCCTGCGCCATAACGTTCACTCCTCCAGTGGCTCAAAAGTCTGTAGCCCAATCAGTAGCCCAACTCCCGCCTCTCCGGACGGTGTGTTCCACAACCCGAAACCGGGTGGGCAATCCCCGATCGTCGGGCTTCTCAATAGTTGTATCATCTCAATAACTTGGGGAACGCCCCCCGGCCCTGCCCCCCTCAGTCTCCCCCAACTTTGGGGGGCTGGGGGGAGCATATTCCCCCAATGCTGGGGGAGCATATTCCCCCAATGCTGGGGGAGCATATTCCCCCAATGCTGGGGGAG
>CAZDTE010000109.1:0-10834 GCA_964508275.1 uncultured Ardenticatenales bacterium | reverse complement strand
AATCTGTTTGGGAGAACTATTTTCTTGGAGTTCCCTAACACGGAAAAACAAGAAACTCGTGGAAATCTGTGTAATCCGTGGCAAGATAGAGAGTAAGCAGATGTTTCCGGGGTAGTCCCTGAACGCTTACAGGGGTTGTACAGTCGTTCTAATTGGGCGGGGGAACCCACAAGAAGGAGGAGAATATCCCATAGGCAAAAAACAACGCTTCCGCATTAACGAACGGGTCCGTGCTCGCCAAGTGCGCTTGATTGATGTCGAGGGCAAACAAGTTGGCGTAATTCCTACCACCGATGCGCTTGAACACGCTCGCCGTGATGGACTGGATCTGGTAGAGGTGTCCCCCAATGCCGACCCACCAGTCTGCAAGATCATGGACTTTGGAAAGTTCATGTATGAGCAGACGAAACGAAGTCGGGAGGCCAAGAAAGCTCAAAAGATCACAGAGATGAAGGTTGTCCGCCTGCGTCCGAAGACGGACAAGTATCATCTCGGCTTCAAGCTCAAACGAGCGCGAAAGTTCCTGGAGAAGGGCGCGAAGGTTAAGCTACAAGTTATGTTTCGTGGCCGGGAGATTACACATTCTGAACTCGGTCGGGAGTTGCTGAACAGCTCGGCTCGAGAGTTGGAAGACATAGCGTCCATTGAGCAACGCGCCTGGATGGAAGGGCGAAGCATGTTTCTGATCTTGAATCCCGACAAGAAGAAGTGATCACGGGCCTACCAGGTCAGGGAAACTGCCGCAAACGCTGGCGAACGGCGTAATGGGCTCGTAGTTATCGCTTCGGCGATGTCCACATTTCACGTCTTTTCGTCTCGTCTTCCGTTCGGCGGCGTATGTTCTTGGATCACCAGAGGACTCAATTCGGTCACAGGAGTGCTATTTCCATGCCAAAGATTAAGACGCACAAAGCAACAGCGAAACGATTTCGAAGAACCAGCTCAGGCAAGCTCGTTCGAGTGCCCGGCGGTAAAAGTCACCTGCGCCGACGAAAGGCGAAGCGGGTGAAGCGATCCTTTGACCGTGTCGTCAAAGTGGAGCACAAAGGCACCCAAAAGCGGGTTCAGAAGTTGGCTCCTTATCTGAAGAAGTGAGGAACGTAAAGTGACCAGAGTGAGAGCCGGCAACGTTACCCGACGTCGCCACAAGAAGATACTGAAAATCACCAGCGGCTACCAGGGATCGCGCCACAGGCTGTACCGGCGTGCAAACGAGGCCGTGCTCAAATCAATGTCCCATGCCTATCGCCACCGCCGGACCCGCAAACGCGACTTACGCCGTCTTTGGATAACCCGTATCAACGCGGCTGCACGCAAGCACGGGTTGTCTTATGGTCGTTTCATGCACGGCCTGAAGCAGTCGGGCGTGGGCCTCGACCGAAAAATCCTGGCCAATATGGCCGTTCATGACGAGGATGGCTTCGCCCAGCTTGTCGAGTTGGCAAAGGAGGCCATCGTCGCGTCCCCGGCAATCTGAGGTTGCAGCCTCTTCTGTGTTCCCTGGGCACGGACCTCAATTCGCGCGGTCTCGCCCACTTCAGCTTGTCCGGGCTAGGACCTGTGCCTGCTGATGATCCGGAGCCCCTCGAACGCGAAAGTTAAGCTCGTGCGTGCGCTTCGCCGACGCGCCATTCGTCAACAAGAGGGTTTGGTGGTTGCCGAGGGAGCACGCCTAATCGAAGAGATTCTGAGGACCGGTGCTTCCCCGGTCCTCTCTTTTTGTACCGCAGCAGGACAGCAGGACCCGCGTATTGCAGCCTTGTTTCCGGCTTCTGGCCCTGACCCCCTACTCACCACGCCCGCCATCATGAAGGCGATGTCCGATACGGTGACGCCGCCCGGTATTCTGGCTGTGTTTCCCGCGCCAACGCCGCCGGCGCCCGCTAACCCAACCCTGATCCTCATTCTGGACCAGGTACGCGAACCGGGCAATCTGGGGACGATCCTGCGTTCCGCGCTGGCCGCCGGCGTGGATCGCGTGCTGCCCACGCCCGGCAGCGGGGATCCGCTGAACCCAAAGGCGCTCCGTGCCGGCATGGGCGCACAATTCCGCCTGCCGGTCACGTCGCAGACCGGTTGGGCCCAGATCGAGGAGGATCTGGCTGGCACGCAGGTCGTCCTGGCGGACCCTCGCGGCGCAGAGGCGTACGACGCTGTGGATTGGACGTTGCCCAGCGCGCTGATCGTCGGCGGCGAGGCCCACGGCGCTACGAACAACGCTTTCCGGGTCGCACAGCGGCGCGTGGCCATCCCCATGGCTCGCGATACCGAATCGCTCAACACCGCGACGGCCGCCGGGATCGTCCTGTTTGAAGCGGCGCGGCAAAGACGCAGTGGGAGGCAGGGATCGGGTGTCAGGGATCAGGGGTTAGGGATCAGGGGTCAGCGTGAGAGAAAGGGGTTATCGGATACGTAGAATCGCCAGGGAGCTATGAGGTCCTTTTCCACACCGCGGATGCCGATACGAGGACTCGTTTCGACCCGCGCGACCGGCTCACCGGCTTCAATCCTCAGCGCGCCAGCACTGCACAGGTCCACGCCGTTGTGTGACCGATCAATCGCCAGGGCCTGGCAGAGTTTCCCCGGGCCGCTGGTCAGTTCGCGGTCGGCGCGCCCACCGCGCAACTCTCGCATCGCGTCCAGGCCGGCAACCGGTTCCAAAGCACGGACCAAGACCGCTGCTGGGTACCCTTCCGCCTCCGTGACCACGTTCAGGCAGTGGTACATCCCGTAGATGAAGTAGACATAAGCGTGGCCGGGTGGCCCGAACATCACCGCGTTGCGCGCCGTCTTCCCGCGGGAGGCATGGCAGGCGCTGTCCGTTTGGCCGACATAGGCCTCGGTCTCCACGATGCGGCCGACCAGGCGCCGGCCATCACCCCACGTGCGGACAAGTTGCTTACCCAGCAGTTCATGGGCCACTTGCAGTGTGTCCCGCTCGAAAAAGGTGCGTGGAAGGATCACGGCAGCGCTTCGACGATCGCGGCCAGGCCCTGCCCTCCCCCGATACACATCGTGCTCAGGCCATAACGCAAGCCGCGTTGTCGCAGCTCGTAGAGCAACGACAGTGTGATGCGTGTGCCGGTCGCCGCCAGCGGATGGCCGATGGAGATGCCGCCGCCATTCACGTTCACCTTCTCCCGGTCGAGGCCCAGGTCTTCTTCGACAGCGAGGTACTGGGCGGCGAACGCCTCGTTCACCTCCACAAGATCGATCTGCTCCAGCGACATACTAGCGCGGTCGAGAGCGATGTGGGTCGCCGGGACCGGCCCGATGCCCATCACATCCGGGTCAACGCCCGCCGTGCCCCACGACACCAGCCGTCCAACCGGTTTCAGGCCGCGGTCACGCGCGGCGGCCATCGTGGTAACGATAACGGCAGCGCCGCAATCGTTGATGCCGCTGGCATTGCCGGCCGTGACGGTGCCGCCCTCCTTGAAGCGGGCCCGCAATCGCGCCAGGCCCTCCAAGGTGGTATCGGGGCGGATGTGCTCATCGTGCTCGAATAGCACAGTTTTGCCTTTGCGCAACGGCACCCCAACCGGCACGATCTCCTGGGCCAGCCGGCCTGATTGACGCGCGGCGGCGGCCAGTTGGTGGCTGCGCAGCGCGTACGTGTCCTGCGCCTCCCGCGAGATGTTGTATCGTTCCGCCAGGTTCTCGGCGGTCACGGCCATCGGCAGGCGGTTGTAACTGTCGGTCAGCGCGGCCCACAAGTAATCCTCGACCTGTGGCTGGCCCAGTCCCCAGCCGTTCCGCGCACCCCACATCATGAAGGGAGCCCGGCTCATGCTCTCGGCGCCGCCGGCCAGCACAAACTGCGCCTCGCCGGTCAGCAACATGCGCGCGCCGGAGACAATCGCCTCCAGTCCCGATCCGCACAGCCGGTTGACGATGAGGGCCGGCCGCGACCGGGGCACGCCCACCCGCAGCCCGATGTGGCGCGCCAGGTAGATGGCGTCGCCGGCAGTCTGCAACACGTTCCCAAAGACCACATGGTCAATCCATTCCGGATCGACGCCCGAACGTTCCAAAGCTGCCTTAGCTGCCACCACGCCGAGGTCGGTCGCCTTCACGTTTTTCAGCGTGCCCATGAAGGTGCCCACCGGCGTCCGTGCTCCGTCAACGATGACGATATCTCGGTTCATTTGGATCAACCTTTCGAAATGTGAAGATGTCCTACGTGATCCACTTCCAGAGTAGCCGGCCTTCGACGACGTCCGCCGTGATTTCCCGTTGGTCCACCAGGTAGCTCAGGTAAGCCATGACCAGGGATTGGAAGAGGAAGTACTGCGGCAACCCGCTGGGTGGTTTCCCCAGCGTTTCGACCACGCGGTATACAACCGTGGACGTATCAGCCGGGGAGGACAGTGCCCCCCGGACCGCATCGAGAGTCCGCTCAATGGCGGCCAGGTTCTCCTCGGCCAGCGCATCCACGTCCTCCACCGGATCGCCGTGGGCGGGCAGGTAGAGTTGATAGTCGGTCCGACGCACCACCTCGATGGAGGCAATTTGCTGGCCGACGTCGTGCGTATAAGGCGCGCCGTACTTCTCCAGAGTGGCCATCCCGAAGAGGGCGTCCGCGCAGTACAGCACATCATCAACGCCAATCGACACGTGACCCGGGGAGTGGCCGGGCGTCGCATGCACACGCAGGTCCACGCCGGCAATGGACAGGGTTTCTCCTGCCAACAGGTGGTGTACCGGCGACGGTTTGCCCATCAGCCACTTGCCGGTCAGCTCGCGCAGAGGCTTGCCGCCGGCAAACAGGTACATCGGTTCGAGGAAGGGGTTCTGGATGATGGCGGCCTCAAGCGGCGGCGCGTACACCGGCAAATCGAACTGGCGCACGAGGTAATCGTTGCCGCCGTAGTGATCGGCATGGCTGTGCGTATTCACAATGGCGACGGGCGTCAGCGCGGCGGCTTGGCAGGCTTTGCGGATCGCCCGACCGTAGTTCTTGTCCTGGCCGGTGTCCACCAGGATGACGCCGTCGTCCGGCGTGCGAATCAGACCGACGTTCACTGCGCGAGGCAAGTAGAACGTCCTGGCGCCGAGGGGGCTTGGGGTTGTCACCGCCTAGTCCTTGGAGCGCAGTTGCGGGAAGAGGATAACCTCTCGAATAGAGAATTGGTTCGTATAAAGCATGACCATGCGGTCAATGCCCCAGCCGACCCCGCCCGTTGGGGGCATCCCGAACATCAGCGCCTGGACCCAGTCTTCGTCCAGCGGATGGGCTTCCTCATCACCACCGGCTCGCGCCTCCTGCTGAGCTCGAAAGCGGGCCAATTGGTCTAGGGGGTCGTTTAGCTCAGTGAACGCGTTGCCGACCTCCATACCCGCGATAAAGAACTCAAATCGCTCGGTCAGGTGCGGGGCATCCGGCTTGCGCTTGGCGAACGGAGAAATCTCCACCGGATAATCCAGCAGGAAGGTAGGTTCGATGAGCGTAGGCTCCACGTACTCCTTAAACAGTTCGTCCACCAAGCGGCCCCACGTCTGCTGCGGTTCGATGCGCAACCGGTTCTCACTAACGCTGGCCTGGAGCGTCTCGAATTCGCGGGCCTCGCCAATATCTACACCCGTCGTCTGCAAGATGGCATCGCGCATCGGCAGACGTCGCCAGGGCGGCTTGAGGTCAACGCCGTGTTCCTGGTAGGTGATGGCCGTGGTCCCAAGCACCTCCTCCGCAACGGTAGACCAGCAGTTCTCGACGAGGTCCATGATGTTGGCGTAATCAGCGTAAGCCTGATAGGCCTCGATCTGCGTGAACTCCGGGTTGTGCCGCGTGGAGAGGCCTTCGTTGCGGAAATCCTTACCGATTTCGTAGACGCGTTCCAGCCCCCCGGCGATCAGGCGTTTCAGGTACAGCTCGTCCGCGATGCGCAGGTAAAGGTCCATGTCCAGTGCGTTGTGATGGGTGACGAAGGGTCGCGCCGCTGCACCGCCGTAGAGTGGCTGCAAGATCGGGGTTTCCACTTCCAAGAATCCTTGCCCATCCATGAAGCGGCGGATGGCCGTGACCATCCTGCTGCGCGTGAGGAAGATCTCGCGGGCGGCCGGATTGACGGCGAGGTCCACGTACCGTTGCCGGTAGCGCGTTTCTACATCCTGCAGGCCATGCCACTTCTCCGGCAGCGGGCTCAGCGCCTTGGCCAGCAGCCGCCAGGAGTCGACCTCCAGCGTGATCTCGCCGGTGCGCGTGCGCATCATCGAGCCCTGCGCCTGCACAAAATCGCCGAGGTCAATCCACTTGCGGAACAGGTCGTAGGCCTCGGCACCAACGACGTTCTTGCGGAACAGCAGTTGCAGCCGGCCAGCGCCATCTTCGATGTGGCTGAAGGCGATCCGGCCCATGATCCGCCGGCTGAACAAGCGACCAACCACCGTCACCTGGACGGCTGGGGCATCTGCCTGCCCCTCGACAGCGCAAAACGCCTCAATGGCATCGCCCGTGGTGTGGGTTCGTTCGCTGCGAGGGGGGTAGGGATCTATCCCTTGACGGCGCAGGGCCTCCAGCGTGCGGATACGTTGCTGTTGCTGCTCATTCAGTTCCAGAAGATCCATGAGGCATATTCAGGCAATGTTCTTGATGACGAATCGGAGGGTTCCGGCCGGAGCATGCACCTCCACCTCTTCACCGAGACGGCGATCTAGTAGGGCGTTCCCCAACGGCGAAACGTTGGAGATGCGCCCGTTTGAGGGGTCCATCTCCACGGAGCCAACAATGGTGTAGGTCTCTGGCTCCCCTCCCGGCTCCGCGACAGTGACTTGGGAACCGATCTGAACGGTGTCTGCTCCATCGCTCCGTTCGATGATCTCAACGTGGCGCAGTATATTCTTCAGGGTCAGAATACGGCCTTCGAGGAACGCCTGGGCCTCCTTCGCCTCATCATAGGCAGAGTTCTCAGTGATGTCTCCCTCTTCCTTGGCCTGACGGATCGCCTCAGCGACCTCGGCCCGCCGGACTGTGATCAGGTGTTCGAGTTCCGCTTCCAGTTTTTCTTGGCCCTCTGCCGTCAGGAGGGTGGGTTCGTCTATTCCCGTCATTGGGCACTCTCCATCTAACAACAAGACCCGGACTGTACGGCAGCCCGGATCAAGCTTCTATCTACCGGTGGATCAATCCCTTCAAGTAGACTGTATTATACACTGAAATCCGGTTCTTGGCAAACGCGTCTGAGTGAGAGCACGACGACCGTGATCGAAACGCCACAAAGACGGCCTGCCGAGCTTGATGTTCTGGCCCAAAGTGCAAGGATTCCAGAGGCGGGGGCCTAAACGGTCAACCACCAGATGCCGGTACACTCCGGCAAGATCACCAGGTTCTCGGCGACGACTCGGTCGGCCAACCGGTCGCCGAAGAAAAAGCGGGTCAGGGCCTCGGCCTCTGCCAGCGATTGGAGTATCTGTGTTTATCCTGCAAATCTGTGTCCGATTATTCTTTCTCCGACAAGCTGCTGGGCTCCCAGCCACGGGCTTCGCTACGGCACATCGGCGAAGACCTCTGATGGCGCATAGGCGACGCCCACCATGCTGGGACCAGTGTGGGCGCCCAGGACGAGCGACATGGGGCCAACCGGTAGCCATGTGCAATCAAAGCGTCGCCCCACCTGATCTCTCAGCATGGCGGCTCCGTCTGGGTTGTGTGAGTGGAGCACCTGGACGCGCAGTGCGCTGCCGGTCGCGTGCTGGCTGGCGATGTGATCGACCAGCCCTTTGACTGCTCGTTTGAACGAACGTGCCTGGCCGAGTTGCACATACGTTCCGCCCACTTTTTCCACGCCAATCAGTGGCTTGATGTTCAGTATCGAGGCGATTAGGCCCCTCATGTGGCTGATGCGTCCTCCGTGAATGAGGTACTTGAGTTCCTGCAACGTGTATATGCTGTCGCTGGCGTCGCCAATGCGCTCCATCAGGGCCAGCACGCGCTCCTTCGACCAGCCGGCCTGCAGAGCGCGGGCGGCTTCAATCACCTGCCACCCCGCCGCGGCCGACAGTGTCTTCGTATCAACGATGGTGACATTGGCTTCTGGCACCAATTCTGCCGCCGCTCTGGCCGAGTTGACCGTGCCGCTCAGCCCCGACGTCATGTGAATCGACAGAATGTCGGGATCGGTGGCGGCCACGCGCCGGTAGGTTTCGGCGAAATCGCCTGCGGAAGGCTGCGACGTGGTGGGCAGGTTGTCGCTGGCTTCCAACAACGGGTAGAATCCATCCGGCTGGATATCCACGTCTTCGCGGTAGGATTTGCCGCTGAGGGTGACAACGAGGGGGACAGTGTGAATGCCCAGTTCATCCGCCTGCTCGGTAGGTATGTAGAGGTCCACTCCACTGTCCGTGACGATCTGCAATGCTGACTCTCCTTTCGTGCGGCGATGGTTCATAGGACTTCGCCGTGCAACGGTTGCGTTCTCTGGGCCAGGCACGACGCCTGCCAACCTGGACACCAGTATACCCGACCCTCCCCGATTTCGCAAAAGGCCCCCAGCTACCCGGCTCGTCAAACCCTTGACGTGGGTCACGGTTTGTGGTAGATATGGAAACGTAGCTAAGCCAGCTCATGCACAGGAGGTCGGAACCATGTCCCGTTCAGCTTCTGTCCTGGTCGCCCTCTTCCTGCCGGTCATCCTCCGCAACCGGTAGGGATCACGGATCGCGGCCCGTCCTGACGAGCCAGTCGCCGATTTCGGTGCGGTGCTCCTCATAGTGCTGGTGCATGTTGGCAGCTGGTCAGAGGATCAACTGCCCCGGTCACGACCGGGAGCGTGGATGATCTTGCGAAGTTTTCCGTGATCGAGCCAGATCAGGTGACATTCGCGACACGTGTCCACGGTGATGTTGCCTGGCCCGTAGTACGGGTGGGTGTCGAGCGGTTCCCGGCAGGACGGGCAGTCGAGATTCCGCTTCAGCTCCTCCCGGTTCAGGGGCTGTGGCTCTTCCGGCGGGCCCGACGCCAACGTCCGCCGAATCTTGACGATGGTCGCGAACGACGACTGGTCCAACAGGAACCCCTGGCAGTTCAGGCAGTGCCAACCGCGATACCCGTCGACCGAAGCCCGTGCCAGCCAGGCTTTGCAGACCGGGCAACGCGTGTCGTCCAGCGGTCCATCGAGCACGATGACCTCGTCCGACGATGCGGACGGGAAGAAGTAGGACCGGCAGTATTCGCAGTAGAAGTAATTCCGGCCACCGACCAGCGCAAGCAGAGCGCCGCAATTCTTACAGCTCATCCAGACACCTCGCGAGGGACAGCACCCGCCATTAGCGCGGCGCATCCTGCACGCGGTACGTGACCACGTGCTCGCCGCGGCTGGCTACGATCAGGTCATTCGAAGCGTCAAATGCCAACCCGAACGCCGGCCCATCCACGTCAATCAGGCCGAGATAGTCGCCGTCTCCGGCAAAGACCTGGATGCCTCCAAAATCGCTGACGAAGACCCGGCCGGCCCGGTCGACCGCGATGTCCTGCGGCGCGCGGAACTGTCCCGGCTCGTTGCCCTCGCTCCCAAAGCGGGTGATGAACGTCCCGTCCGGCGCGAACTTGAACACTGCGTTGTTGAACCTGCCGAGCGCGTATAGGTTGCCGGAGCCGTCCACATCCACGCTGGTGTCCAGCTCAGCGTCGCCAGTCTGCCCGCTGATGGCGGCCTGAATGACCCAGGCAACGCGGCCCTCCGCGTCGAAGCGCACGATATCGTCGCGGTTCTTCTGCCATGAGGCGACCAACTCCCCTTGCCGGGTTGCCGCCACGTCGTCGAAGCCCCGTCCCTCCGCGTACTCCACCTGGCCCAAGAGTTCGCCACTTACGCCATCGTAGCGGAAGATGTCGCCGCCCTGCACGACATAGACCACGCCCTGCCGGTCGGCGGCCAGCCCGGTCACCGCGTTGTCGCTCCCGACCGTCCACGTGGCGGCGTAGTTGCCTTCGGGATCGAAACGGTGAACCTGGCCGGTGCGATACTCGGCAACGTAAAGGTTTCCTGCGCCGTCAACGGCCACGTGCCGTGCGTCGGCAAAGAGCCTCTGGCCGGAGCCCTCGCTCCCGAGTGTGGAGACGACCTGGGCAAACGCAGACGCAGCCGTGGGCAGACCTTCCGCCACCGAAGTCTTTAACGATTCGATGTCTTGCGGAGTGGGGGCCGCCCGTTCCATCGTCCACAGCACGACTCCGAGGATGAGGACTGCCATTGCGATGATGGTGAACGAAACCATCGCCACGATGGAGAACGCGGTTTTCCCCACGTCCGCCGCGATGTCGTCCATCGAACCGAGCATGTCAAGCGGCTCGATCCGCTGGCCGGTCAGAGCTTCCTCAAGCGCTGGCGGCACGGTCACAGCCGCTCCGGCGGCCAGGCTCTCGACCGTCTCTTTGGCTTCCTTTAGGCCCACGCCGGCGACGGTGCGGTACAGCTTGATCGCCTCGATCTTCCGGCCGGCGCGAATGGATCGCACCAGCATCGCCGGCCAAACCTCATCGTCGCCCAGCGCCACCAGATCATCCAGCGTGATCGAGCGCGGGCCGGTGTCGCGCAACTCGTGCGGGACAATCACCGTCGTGCCGCAGTAGGGGCACTCGGTGGTCGGATCGTCGCCACGGTGCAGGTCGAGGGATGCCCCGCAGCTCGGGCACTGAAATGTGTCTACTTTGCTCATCAGGCGGCCTCCGTCGCCACGTTGCGGCCTAGCAGCTTGTCGGAGAAAGAACAATCGGACACAGCTTTGCAGGATAAACACAGATACTCCGCTGATTTGGCCTGAAAATCGTATCATCTCAATAATCTGGGGCGTCTTGGTCCGGCCTTGCTTTTTTCTGCCACGAATTACACGAATT
>CAZDTE010000108.1:0-10865 GCA_964508275.1 uncultured Ardenticatenales bacterium | reverse complement strand
CAAAGAACTCATTGCTCAATGGTGCTCCTGACCACGGTTAAGTGTGGAGCTACCTGATATCTTTCTGGCAGGTTTATTTCTCTGGAAAAGCCTTACGCAGTTGAGGTGCAACACAGCTTTTCGAGGTGCGCACAGACGGGCAGCGTGTGCAGCTCAGATGCGTTGCCCCTCAGCTTGCTGGCATCGATAGTTCCCTCTGCGCTGGGCGAAGGCCTGCAGCAGACAGGCCTCCCGACCGAGTCCATTGCAAGTTGCCTTGGTCCCAAGACCGCGGCGAGTTTGAAGGCAAGACACGAGAAAACGACGCACACCCATCGCTGATTCCCCGGTGATTACCCACAGGTGTCTCTCCCTCTGGGAAAGGGATGGTACACAGCAAATGTGAGGGTAGCGGCGGTGACGAAGACAGCACGAATACCTGCCAGAAGGACGCGGGGGCCATCCAGGTGGAGAGACCCAATCTGCCACCCAAGGAGAGTGTTCTGACCGGTTGTTTACGCCTCCACGTCCCGGCGGCGAGATACGCCTAATCACCAGCAAAGATGTTCTTGACAAACAAACTTAACTATGCTATAATTATCATGTTAGAAGAGTTTTAGATCCACGAATCACGCAAGGAGAACTACCAATGGCTCATGAACTACCCCCCCTACCATATGACTATGACGCTCTGGAACCGTACATTGATGAACAAACGATGCGGCTGCACCACGACATCCACCACAATGGTTATGTGACTGGCCTGAACAACGCCGAGTCGAAGCTGGCCGCGGCTCGCGAGGCCGGTGACTTTGGCTTGGTCAAGCACTGGGAACGGGAGGCGGCATTCCACGGCTCCGGCCACTTCCTTCACGCGCTGTTTTGGCCGAACATGGCTCCGGAAGGCAACGGCGGCGGCGGCCGGCCGACCGGTGCCCTCGCTGCTCAGATCGATAGCGACTTCGGCAGCTTTGACGCATTCAAGGCACAGTTCGCGGCCGCGTCAACTGCCGTCGAGGGCAGCGGCTGGGGTATCCTCGCCTGGCAACCGGAAGGGGCACAACTCGTCATCCTCACGGCGGAGAAGCATCAGAACCTGACTCAATGGGGCGTCACGCCGCTGCTCGTCCTAGACGTGTGGGAGCACGCCTACTACCTGCGCTATCAGAACCGGCGCGGCGAGTACGTGAACAACTTCTTCAACATCATCAACTGGTCGGATGTTGCTGAGCGCTACGCGAACGCACGCGGTTGATGGGCAACTGCCGGCAGCATTGCTGGCACAGGTTGACCAGTGCGGAGGCCCCGGAGCGGCTAGATTCCGGGGCCCTTTTCGTGGGTGCGACTCATGCTGTGCCGGTCAGCTCTGCGTCGTCTTGGTCGAAAGGCGCGGTAAGCATCAGGCGCACCCCCTCACCCCGGCGACCGTCAATCACCATGTACCCTCCTAACAGTTGCACTCGCTCGCGCATGTTCAAGAAGCCTTGCCCCAAGCGAGTGGGGTATTTGTCGAACCCAATCCCATTGTCTCCAACCTCTAAGGTCAGTTGATCCTCATCGAACTCCAGTCTTAAGGAAACCTGTGTGGCTCCCGCATGCTTGCGCACATTGTTTAGGGCTTCCCCAACCACGCGGAGTACGTTCTGAACCAACTGAGGGGGCAGTGTCTTTGGGCAATCACCCACCACCGCCAGATCAACCTCGAATGGTGCTGAGAGACTGTGCGCCTGCACGAGTTCCTCGATCTGTTGGGTCAACGTCTTGTCGTCCAGTTGGCTACGCAGGTCGAAAATGTAGCGACGGACTTCGCCGATAACATGGTTCAGATCGGCCATCACCTGGCGCAATTTCTTCTGGGCCCGGGGCGGGTCATCCGGGATAGTCAAGCTGATATCTTCCAACATTAGGCCTGCCGCGTAGATCGATTGGATCGTTCCATCGTGTAACTCGCGGCTGATCCGCTCGCGGTCGTCGGCCAACAGCCGGGCACGCTGGATTTCCTCGATGAGCTGGTCCGTTTCCAGTTCAAAGACCTCCTGCGCACGGATGATGAAATAGGCCAGCGCCACACCAGCGAGGGAACGAAAAACCGGTGTCGGTATTCCAACCAACCAGACAATCAGATCCTCGTTCAGCCAGGAGGAGAAAAGGAAAGACGATTTTGGCGCAATGAGACCACCGAAGACAGCATAGACCAGCAGTGGCCAGGCTGCATAGCGGAGGTAACGCGCTATGCGGGATGGCTCCCGCTCTGCCAATTGGGCCGCCTGCTTGCGCAACCCTGCTGCCGAGACAAGGGCGGCAGGGACTCCCACCAGGTACCGCGCTGCCACGTTGCCAATCGCCAACACTTCATTTCTTGGCTGGCCGGCAAACAGCACCACCCCTGCCGGAATCGTCATCCACGCCACCGACAACACGCCGGTGATCACCCAACGGGTGGACTGTCGTTGCGAATCGCTTAGAAGATCGAGACCGAAGAGCAGCAGGGCAAGGAACGACAGGACGAGCAACAACAACTGCCCCCATTCCAGGAGATCGATGAAGTTCGCCGGGAGGTATTGCGCCTGGATGGGAATGAAGACGTATCCCCACTCGTGCAAACCGTGCAAGAACCCGTACGCTGCGAGGTACCGCAAGCTGTGTGCCAGTGCCAGACGGCTGTGTTTGCGAGATTGGAGGGCGATAGCCAGACCCAGGACGAAGAACACCTGCCCGTAGACCGAGTACAGGATGACGCGGTTTGTCTGGAAGAATTGGGCCAGCAATCGGGCCATTTCGCTGCATGCGGGGCCCCAACCCTCCATGTTACCAGGCCCCGCGGTTGTGGTATCGAACGCTGCTCACGAACAAACACCTCGATTATACGGTCTTTGGTGAAATGTGTCAAACATTGGGGCCGGGCGAAGCACTGCCCCTTTCCAACAAGGTATTGAGCCCACATCAGACACGAAACGAGATAACGAGTAACCAACCGATCAGGCCGGCTACTGCGAGACCGGTGAGTCCCGAAACGACGATGGTGCTCCACGGGATCTGCGCGTCCAGGTCCAGATCGGTGGCAGGGCCGTCGGCAACCAGGCGCTCGTACTCCAGTGGATGTTCCTCCATCATGCGTTCTCTGCTGATCCTTCCGGTGAAGATCGTCGTATTGATCGGAGCGTCACCTCGCCGGTCGCGCCGGTGTGACATCGCTTGCAGGCGGAATCGGGAGGGGGCTCATCGGCCAGAGCCGGGGCGACAACAGCAAGAAACGTAAGCAGGGCCAGGCAAACAGCAACAAATCGTCTCAGCGTCATTGCTGACCTCCCTCTCGTGGCGTGTTCGATGCCCTGTCGGACAGTTCACGCCGACTGTCGAATGTGAAACGAAGGGCCGGTAGTGACCACTTCAGCGGTTGCCGTTGCTGTACAAGCAAACATAGTCGTCACTACGAGCCACACGAAAGATGATTGACGGTCCACGACGCTCCGCCACCCCACAGCAGCAAGGCACGCCAGCGTTTACCAAATCCCCTCCGTCTGGCTACGCAATTCCCCCGGCGTCACACCGAGGGGCACACGGCTTTTCCCTTGCCCTACACCGATCGAGCTTCCTCCCAGGGTGGCAACACGTAAAAGAGTGCGCCGAGAATAACAAATGGGAGAAGCAGCAGGAAGATGGACATCAGCAAGCCCTCCAGGCCGAGTAGCGACATCTTGTAGACCGTCAAGCCCTTGAAGCTCTTCGAGAACAGTTGTCCGCCGATCACGACGTTCCACCGGGTGGAGAAGATGCCCACTTGAACCAGCATCGCCGCCACGAAATAGATGAGTCTTCTTAACTCCTCATGGGGCCAGACCATTTTCGTCAGGGCGATTGCCGTCAGTGGCGTCAACATCCCGATGAGCACCTGGATCACGACGAGACTGACGAACAGCTTGCCGGAGACCAATTGCGCCAGAATGTGAATCGATTCTTCGGATTCGTAGATCCGGTGGATGAAGTCTAGCGCTTCCAACGAGAAGGCCACGATCATCGTGTAAAACAGGTAGCTGGCCATCTTGTCCAGGCAAGCCATGTCTAGCTTGCTGCTTGGCGTGGTCTTTGCCCGCATCGGGGTGACCACCATGTACACCAACAGGATCAGCGCAATGCCGGAGACGATGGCGGAGAACAGGAACACGACCGGCATGAGCACGCTGGACCACCAAGGGTTCGCCTTCACCGAGCCGAAGATGAAGCCGACGTAGCCGTGTAGCAGGAAGGCCGAGGGGATGCCGATGATGGTGATCGTCTGCACGGCCCGTTTGTCCAGCGCCACCGCCCGATCCGAAACGTCGTTTGAGAACAACGAGATCAGCCGGTGCAGCCATTTCTTGGGGCCCTTCTCATTCTTGGCCCAAATCACCAGGTCCTTGCGGAAATCGAACCAGATCTCAAGCAACAGCACCGCCATCAGGTACCAGGCGTATACGAATCCAAACATCGCCATCGCCGAGCTGGTGTTCGGTGTCAGGAAGATCTCGAAGGAACGCTCAGGGTGTCCGAGGTGGGCCAGCAGCGGCAAGGGCGCTACGATCAGGAAAGCCAATGCAGTGAGCAGCGACAGCCGGTAGGTGGGCTGCAACTCCTTGACTTTGAAGACCTTCACCAACGAGGCGAGGATGAAGGCCCCGGCCACCAACCCCGTGATGTAGGGATAGATGACGACGAGGATCCCCCAGTGCAGCTCGATTTCGTTCGGGTAGATGTAACCCGTAACCTGGTTCAGGATGGGCATCAGGTGCGCGACTAACTCTTCCACAGTTAATTCACCTCCATGTCCAGGTCTGCATAGAAGACCTTCGGTTTTGTGTTCAGGTATGGCTTCAGCACCCCGATCCGGTTCATGCGGAAGAATCTCACCAGCGGACTGGCCTTTTTCTCGATGTCGCCGAACACCCTGGCCTGGGTCGGACAGGATTCCACGCAAGCCGGTACCTTTCCGATTGCCACCCTGTGGTAGCAGAAGGTACACTTCTCGGCAGTTCGCGTCTCTGGGTGCAGGAAACGGGCCCCGTATGGACAGGCCTGGATGCAATACCGGCACCCGATGCAGTAATCGGCGTCAACCAGCACAACGCCATCCGCCGTCTTGAACGTCGCGCCTACCGGGCAGACCTGAACGCAGGGTGGGTTAGTGCACTGGTTGCACAGCTTGGGGACGAAGAAGCTTCTGATCGCCCGTTTGTCCAGCGCTTGCAGGTCAAACCCGTCGATGCCGCCATTGGGGCTATCAACGGTGGCCTCCCCATCCTGGAGGATGCGGTACCGCTCCACCCACGTCCGGAAGAAGAAGGGTTCCCTGGGCACATCGTTTTCCGTTTTGCAGGCGTCTGCGCACCGTCCACAACCAATGCATTTCTCGATGTCAACACCCATGCCCCAAAGATGTTCATTTGGATCGTAACCACCCCCTTCTAACCAGGCCATCACCTTGCCCGGCTGTTTGCTGGCCTTGCGAAAACCCAGAGACAGGAGCGACGCAACAGAGAGCAGCAGATTCTTGACGAAGTCCCTTCTTTCCATGTGGCTCATTCCTCACCCTTTCTGGTTTGCCTTATTCGACTTCCGGCAAATGTGGATAATGACATTGCCAACACACGTACCGTTCCCCGTGGGTGGCCAGGTCAATGCCGGTAATCCCCTGGGCGCTGGCGACCGATTCCTCGTGGCAGCCACCACAAAACTCACGTGTGGCCGGCTTGCTGGGCAGGGCCCGTCGCGGTTGCGTCTTGTGTTCGGTCGGCACTTGGTGACAGACCGTGCAGGCCACGTACACATGGTGCGAGAGCGATTTCGTGGTCGCGATCTCCGCATGGCATGCGCTACACTCCTTGGGTGTTTGGGGCGGTTTCGGATCGTGCGGCTGGTGGCAGGTGATACACGGCCTCATCGGATTGTGCGACGCGGCCAGAATCTGGGGAAATCCGGTGGGCCGGGACGGGAGGTACTCGTGACACAGCGGGCAGAATCCCCTGCCCCGTGGCGCTTTCGGCTTGACCGACTCCGGAGAAGCCGCGTGCTCCGTTGCAGCGCCGTGGCACACCTCACAGGCCACGTTCCGGTGAAAACCTTTCTTCTTCGCGTTGACCACACTCTCGTGGCACTTGGCACACTCCTCATGCCCTGCGTACTTGATTTCATGGGCAACGTTCTGGTCAATGGCCGACGCGCGGAAGTGACCTGCTTGCCCAAAATCCGCCGGAACGAACGTGTTGCGGGCAAACACAAACAGAACGATCAGCAGAACCAGCGGGACAGCCAGCCGCGTGGCCTGTTCCGGAATCCTTCCCCCAGAGGGAACCAACGATTTGACGGATTTCAAAGGTTGCTTTGAGTCCACAGACAGTCACCTCGTTTCTATTTCAAATCATGCGACCCGTGCCTGGACTACGGTCCGCCTGCGACCTGATGGCATGCCGGGCAAGACGCCGCCGGCCGGCCTTCGTGGCTATCGGGCACCGGCGACACACCCCCCTGGCGATGGCACAGCAGGCAGTCCCCCAGCCCTTCAAGTTTGTGCGGAACCGCCGCCGCACCGGAAACCAGCGCGGCGACCGACTGCTTCCAACCGGTCGGCGCGTGACAGTCCTCGCACTGACCCTGGCCGAACGCGTGCGGCGGCTCGTGACAGTGGCTACAGGTGTTGGTGGGCCGCGTCTCTTCCTCGTGACAGCGGTTGCAGGTCAACGAAGCGTGCCGTCCTTCCAGCGCCATCGGATGCTCGAACGCCGCGTCCAGGCCCACGTATGCCCACGACCGGCCATGGCAATTGCTGTTGCTGCAAAAATTGCTGTCGTCCGTGCCGAAGGTGTGTTCGCCATGACAGGTCGTGCAGTTGCCGTTGGCCACGAAGCGGTGCTGCGCCATCCAGTTCGCCGCCAGGTGCGACGGCGGTTCGCCGGGCCAGCCGAGCGAAAGCTTGGGCGGCGGGTCACTTTGCTGCACAGTGACCGGAATCGTGTGGCAGATGTTGCAGCTCAAGCGAATGGTCGTACCATCGGCGGCCACATGGTTCCCATCATGGCAGCGGAAACAGCCGGGAGAGCGGTCGTGCCCCAGATTGTCCGGGTGCGTGCCCCAGCTTACCTGCATATCCGGAAACACGATTTGTTGATACATGCCCTGCAAGGCTCGCACGGCATGGCTCAGCCTGGCACGGTTCTCCGCATAGAAGTCCGGGTATTGCTCACGGTAAAACGATTCGAGGGCGGCGATGCCGGCCAGCGCGTTGTCCACCGAAGCATACGATGCGGACAATGCCTCAATCCCTTTTTGCTTGATGAACGGAATCTCTTGGCCAATCTGGTTGAGCCGGAGCAGGCGATCAACTGCCTGGTCCGGGTCCAAGAACTGGTGGGAGACGCGATTGTGGCAGTCAATGCAGTCCACCTTGCGCTTCTCCCCTTCCTGAATGTCGGCTTCGGTCAGGCCGGCTGTGGGGTCAACATAATCCTTCACCCGGCCGTCAACGTCCACGACGCGAACCCACGGAATCTCCTGCTTCAGTTCGTCCGTCGCGATGTACCAGACCTGCTTCTCGATGTGCCAATGGACGCCGTAGCCCTGACCCTCGCGTTCCGTTCCGCCGCCGATGTGGGCGACCAGGAAGGTGTCCTGGCGCGTGTTTGCTTCATCCAGGTCATAGTCTGAGATGACGTGGATGCGATCCCCCGAGAACTTCTCCGGCCAGTGGCACTTTTCGCAACCATCGCGGGCCAGACGCATGTTCTTGGCGTGGATCGGCACCTCGTAGCTTTGCGTGGCCAGATTGAGGACATGTTTCATGTCACCCGCCTTGCGCCCGAAGACTACCGTAACCGAGTCGCGTCCCAGGTGACACTCCACGCAATCTACCCGCGCGTGTGGAGACCGCTGGTAGGCCAAATACTCTGGCGGCATGGTGTGACAGGTTGTGCCACAGAACTGCGGGCTGTTCGTATATTCCCACGTTTTCACCGTTCCGAGCACCAGTATCAGCCCGACTGCTGCCGCGACGATTATGGAAAACAGTTGGCGGGCCACGCCTGCTCCCTCGAGCATGCCAATTCGTGGCAGCCGCAATCGTGTCATGGGGTCTCCTGCTACTTGCCTTGTGCCGGTGCGGTGCTCTCTTTCTGGCCAAAGATGGCTGGGGCCAGCAGGCCGTCGTGACAGTTCTCGCAGATCGCTTCGTGTGTGATTTGCTTGTGACAGTCAGAGCAGAACAGGTCCGACCGGCGCAGGTGGCGCGCATGTACAAACGGGACCGTTTCAAACGTCAGCGTCCGTTCAATCGCGTCCTGGTGGCAACGCAGGCAACCCCGCAGTTCCTCGCGATACGTGGTGGTTTCGGGAACGTGGCAATCGCGGCAGGGGGCTGCGTTCTCCGGATTGCCGTGACACCCGATGCAGGTCTCCGCCACCAGTTCGAACGATTGGTTCCCGATGGTGATCGGCTTGCCGACTGCCTCCCAGTGGACATGGCGCAGTTCGCCCGTGTCGATCTTTGGCTCGGCGGGGTGTTGCACGCCTGATGGCGCGACCACGCCGAATACAACAGACGCCGCCTGTCCATCGTGGCACAGCAAGCAAACATCTCGCGATATTCGGGGGGGCTGGGTGACGATTGGCCGGTACACCGCACCGGGGTGGCCGATGGCCGGATGGCAGCCGCGACATTCGGCCTGTCTTTCCGTGACGTGCGCCTCGTGTACAAACGAAAGGCCACCGGCAAGAGCGATCTCGCGTGTCAGGATGTTCTCGTGACAGCGCAGGCAGTTCTGGTTTGTGACCAACTCCGCGGCTACCGGCCGGTGGTATGCTCCAATCGAAAACTGAGTCAGCTTTAGCGCGGCATACAGCTTCCCTTGAATGAGACCGGTCACGCCAGGACGGAAATGGCAGTCAACACACTCTACGTCCTGGCGCGCATGAAGAGAATCTTGCCAACTGTAATAGAACGGTTCAATGATGTGGCACTTGGCGCAGAAGGCCGGCTCGTTGGTCAATTTCAGGCCACGGCCCAGGAAGCAGAACAGCAAGGCAAACCCAATGATCAAGGCCGCAGACCGATTCCGCCTCATGCGGTTCCTCCCTAAACAAGGTGGCAGGGGCACGATGCGCTGCGCCCCTGCCAGCCGGCGGTGAAACCCGGTACAACTCTATTTGGTGCTACTGGCTGTGATAGCCGGTGGCCCGCTCGATCAACTGCTCGTCAGTCTTCGGTGTGGCCTTGCCGCCGTCCACATGGCAGTGCCGGCAGGCGAAGTCCAGCGAGATTTGCGACAGCGCTGTCTTGCCGTCTTCCGAAAACTGTCCGACCTGTTCGGGGTCAATGGCCATCAGGTGGCTGCGAATATCGCCGGTGAACTTATCGGCATCACCCACAGCGCTCTTGACAATGCGTGGCATGTGGCAGTCAATGCACTGCACCCCAATCGCCGGGTGGACCTGTGAGTTCTGGTGCTCGGCCTCCTTGAAGTGGCAGTTTTCACACTGCGTCCGCGTGGTCTGCTCGCCGGTCTTGCGCAGCTGAATGACGCCGGTATGAGGATCGTGGCAGATTACACAGTCTATCGTGATGTGCTTGCTCTGGAACAACTCTTCGTACTGCTCGTGGTGCCGGATAAAGCCGCCCGAGGCATTGACTTCTTCCGACGAACCGCGCAAGTGGCATTCGCCGCACAGTTCCGAGTCGCGGTCGATGTTCATGCGCACGCCGCGCGGGTTGGCCGCGTGCTGGCTGCCCGGTCCGTGGCATCGTTCACAGCGGATGCCCGGTTCCGTCCAGGTGCCAATCAGGCCCGGCAAGTCGTCTTGGTGGCCCTCCGGGTTGTACCCGGTGGTGTGACATGGGCCGCAGCTGTACGGCTTTTCCTCGCCAGCATGGTACTTCGCCCAGTTGTCACCCATGCCAATGTCGCCGTTGGGCAAGTTGTACTGAGTCGTGGCGTTCTCATCGGCGCCGGTGATGATGAAGCCCTCTTTGTTAATGAAGCGGGCTTTCCAGCCATAGCCGCCAATGACGTACAGGACGTCATCCCAAGTGTATCCTTCCGGCGTATCCGTGACCTCGGTAAATGGATACTCCGGCGGTTGCCCGTCCACCACCTTGTTGAGCTTGTAGGGATGGCCGGACTTCATGAACGCCTCGTAATTATCTTGATGGCAAGCGCCGCACGCCTCCGTGCCAATGTACTCGGCGCCCGCGGCTGCTACCGCTGCCCCACCTTCACCACCCGAGCCCGGGGGCCCCTGTGGGCCGGGAGGCCCTTGTTCGCCAGCAGGGCCTTGTGGGCCGGGAGGACCCTGAGGACCTTCTGGGCCGGCGGGGCCGGCCTGGCCAGCACATGCGGCAAGCACTAGCGCAACGGCCAACAGGCCTACCACTAGCAACGTCCAATGCATACGTCTGGGTACTCTCATAAACGAGCTCCTCCTTGTCTCCACTCCATCATTCTGCGGATGGATATCCTCCTACATTACCAAACCAACTTCCCACAGTTTAACCGCCGGCACGTCGGGAGGTCGCACTCAGGCTATTGCCTATCCACTCTTGATACCGCTCGGACCACAGGCGATTGAGGCCAACTCGTCGCCCATGGCCCGGCAGCAGGGAATCCGAGCCCTCCCACATTGATAATTATCGCACAAGGCGGCTCTTTTGTCAGGGGACAATTGTCATCGTTTCCAGGGACACCTGTCACGAAAACCGGTTGAACGCCCGTAGCGGCGTGGCGCACCGCGGGCGGAGCCATTTCCGAGTTGACAGAACCGCTCACCAACGAAAAAAGCGACCACAATTGTAGTTGCTTTTGAAGGCTACGTGGTATCTTTTCAAAAAATGGGGGCAAACCATAGGGTGCAACAGAAATCAGCCA
>CAZDTE010000107.1:0-10874 GCA_964508275.1 uncultured Ardenticatenales bacterium | reverse complement strand
CCCCCTTTTTTCAGGGGAGTCATTCTTGGTTCTAATTGAGCAGCTTTAATATCCTTTGCAGGCAACGACAAGGTGTAAAACTAATAAGCCGTCCAACAAGTCATTGGTGCCGACCGGCTAATCCCGGTTCAAATTGAAAGTGGTCGGGGCCGCTATCAAATCAGTGATTGAGAGTAGTTTCGCCAACCCGCCGGCGGCGGGACGTGCGGCCAATGTCGTTTCTTCGGTTCATGCTCCTCCCTCTCAAACGATCCTCGAAGCCCTTCGGGTACGGACAGTGACGGTGCTGCGCAATTGAAGTATACCGGTTTTCGCTAATTTCCACAGCCGCCAAACGGCGGGGGATCGATGGTCCAATAGAGATCACAACAACGCCGACTTAGTCGGGGCTGCGGTGATTCGCAAGGCCAGCAGGTAGCGATCCAAGATGCGCCGCAAAACGGCCGGCTGGTGCACCACGTCCCCCAAGGCCCGCACAACAGGCAGCGGCAAGCGCGGCAACGCCGCTTGTGCCAGGCCCAGGAGATCATACCCCCGCCGGTGCCTGAAGACCATTTGTTATCACCTCCTTGTAGTTCATACTCCTCATCTTAACACGTCTCACGACGATTCGCCAGCGCTATTTGACGGGTTGCCAATAGGCAAAATGGCGTGCTTCCCCATCAGGGGCCGGGTCTGAGAGCAGACCGTGGACTTGCCCAACAGGATATCTTCTGCTATACTCTCATTGTGCATTCGACTTCGTCAAATCCGATCCATTGACCAGGGTGTCCGATGAAACAACTAAAATGCGAAAGCTGCGGTGCCCCCCTCGATTGGGATGGCCAATACGGCAAGCCGGTTGAGTGCCCTTACTGTGGATCGCGCTTCCTGCCGTCGCCCACAGAGGTGGACGATGTCTGGCTGATGACCGATCGCGTTGCCTTTGCCGAATACGAGTTTGATGGCAAGCTCGAGCAACTGGAGCACGACATACGCTACGAAGTCCTCCGTGGAGGCGACTGGACAGATGCCGACCGCAAGTATCTGCGCGAAATCGAGCGTCTGGAGGAAGAGGGGGCGGTGCGCAAGTTGGCTTCGTACTGGGCGACCAGCCCGCATCCCTCGATCTACCGTGCCCGCACCGGCGGGGAACTGGCCGTTGGCGGCCGGCGCTACCGTTTCCGCAAGGGGCAGGAGATCACCTGGGCCTGTCCCATGACCCGCGATACCTTCGATCTGGACGGAAACGTACTCATCGGCGACTTTCAATCTGCGCGCGTACAGCGCCTTTGCGGCGAGATGGCCAACGCCATGATGGGCCGCATGGCCCGCTAACCAGAAGGGGAGAACGCCCATGTTTGATATCCTCAAACGACTGTTCGATACACCGCAGTATGTGTCCCGCACCGATACGACGGCCGACAGCACCGATCCGGATCCGGACGACATCTGGATTCTCACGGACCCCGACGCCCGTGATGAATACGAGAAACGGGGCGAGCTGGACCGCCTGGAGCATGACATCCGCTTCGAAGTAAAGCGTGGCGGCCCGTGGCAGCCGGAAGAACTGGAGTACAAGCGTGAGATTCGCAGACTACTGCGTGAAGGTGTGCTGGCCGATAAAGGCACCTACTGGTGGGCCAGCCCGCACCCCACCGTCTACCGGGCCCGGCGTGACGGTACGTTGCGAGTGGGAGGCCGTACCCTGCGCTTCCGTCGCGGTGACGACATCGTGTTCCAGTGCCGCATGTCACGCGATATGTACCAGGCGCAGGAAGAGAACCCCGTACCGGTGCTCATCGCCCGGCTCCAGCGCACCGGCAAGGCGATCTTGTGCGGCCAAATGGGCGGCGCGATGAAAGGCATGGGGAAGATGTAACCCTCCTGTCTCTCGCAACGCGCGTTTTGGTCTGGGCAATGGCTACGGCAAAGCCATCAACGGGCCCTGCAGTGCATCCTCCGCCCACGTAGGGAAAACGTCCAGCAGGATGACTCGGTCGCCAGCGGAAAACAGGTATTGCAGCCGGCGCTGGCCCTCCAGCACGAAGACGGTGACACCGTCCACGGGGCTGGTTTCGACCAGGGTGTAAAGCGTACGCCCGGCGCGTACATCCGCGATGAAGGTCTCGACTATGGACGAAGCCGAATCGGCAGTCTCCGTCCGCGCCACCCACAGGGTGGCCAGCCCGTCCTCGTTCCGATAGTGGGCGACTACCGCTTCCGTTAGCGTCACGTCCGTACGATAGAAGCGTCTGCTCTCCCGTGCAACCCCCTCGCCCCGGTTGACTTCGGCGCTAGGCAGACCTGCCAGTCTGGCCGGGAGTTCACCCAGGGGACCGGCAGGTACGGGCAGTAACTCACGGGTCGGAGACGGTGGTCCGGGCGACGACGCACAGGCCACGAGTAATGGTAGCAACAGCATCGCTAACAGGCCCGGTACACCGTACCGCTTTGCGCGGGCGAAACGTCTTTGCACCTCAGCAATCCCCCACCATTCTCGGCATGAACTCTGGGAACTCGACCTCGATCTGATCGACGCCTTGCTCTCCAGCCTGCTTCATCGCTGCCAGAGTGGTGACCAGGGTTTGCTTGGGGAAAAACACGGCGCGCCACCGGTTCAGTTCGGTTACCAGCTCCTCGTCCGTGTAGCGATCCCCCTGCGTGGTGATCAGGTAGGCAGCCAGGCCGCGCATTGCCTGGGAGTGCTGGCACCGGCAGGCCGCCTTGCCATCCGGGAAAACCAGGGTGCGCGCATCACAGCAGTAGCGACAGGCGGTTTGCAGGCCGACATGCGTGTAGCGCTCCAGATCAGCACCGCTAAGGACGATTTTCTGCGCCCCGAAGGTCGGGTCCAGCGGACTGAGCTTGTTCATGCTGTCCTTGACCTGTTCGAACGAGACGTCCAGGGCGTCGCCGTAGAGAGCTGGGACGCCGGACGGTATGGTCGCCGCCTGAATCTCTTTGAAGCGGAAGTACGGGTTTAGCGTGCGCAACCTCCTTACTTCCTCCGCCATGTCCCGAACTGATTGCGTCAACGCCTCCCCATCCTGTTGATCGGCTCGATCGGCCAGGGCAGCCACTTCCTGTGCAAGACGCTGGTACGATTCGGTGACCGATAGCTGCTGGTCCACCGTGAATGACGCCTGGGCCTGTCCCGGAAGCGACGCGATGCTCATCAGCACCGGCCGGCCGAAGAAGCCGGCCGCAAAACCGGCCAATAGAACAACGGCCATCAAGCCAAAGACGGTACGGCGAGACGGGCCGGACGACATGGCCTCAGCAGCAGGTTCGGCAGGGTATGACGTGCTCTCCGTCTGCGTGGCCTCAACGGCTGGTTCGGCGCGCGGCGACGTCGTCTCTGTCTGCATGGCATCAAATCCTTTTCTTTGCTAACTTGCGCGCTCCAGGATGTCAGCGCGATACACCAGATGTGACACGGAGCTGGGCTGCGAGCGAGCCGGTTGCGGATCGTCATGCCCAAGCGGTTTGCTATAGACGGCCAAAGTTTCCAGGCCGCCGGCAAAGCGGCGGCAAAGGATCTGTGCATCTGCCTGCAGCTCACTGGCGACTGGAGAGTGCATGAGCAGCAAGCCTTCGGTCAGGCGCAGGAGCCAGCGGCGACGCCCCGGCGGGCAGGAGTGACACAGCAACACGAACTGCCCACCAGGCCGCAGGGTGCGCAGCGCTTCTTGCAGAACCGGCTCGGCAGCCGGGACATGTTCCAGCGCCCATGTGGAAAGCACGAAATCAAATGCAGCGTTCCGGAACGGTAGGTGGCGCATGTCCCCACGAGCCAGAGACACCGAGTGCGGGTGTGTGGCATCGTCAGTCACCCAGCAAGCCGCTCGCTGGCGCCGCGCACGCGCCAGCATAGCCGGCGTCAGGTCCAGGCCGACGTAGCGCTTGCAGGCCAGGCCCAGGCGTGCCAGGCGAGCCAGGTTCACTCCGGTGCCACAGCCGATGTCCAGCATCGTGGTTTTCGGCGTCACGCAGCGGGGCAGGATTTCGGTCTCCAGGCATCGCTCGGCTTCGTCTGCCAGGGCCGCGATCCACCAGGGGCGGAAGCGGTCGTACACCGGAGCCAGAGCCGAATACAAGGTGGTCACCCTCATGCTGCTACCTTGAAACGCTCACGTTGCTTGAGCCGGGGACATGGAATACCCTGCACCCTTGTCGATCCACCGGTGGCCCAGGAACCATCCGGTATTCCTCAAATAACTGCTCATCAGCCGGTCTCCAAGTTCCAGCCGGGCTGCCAACCGGGCCGCCATGGCCAGCCAGCTATAGGGAATCGTCGCTACGCCACGCTGAATACCCCACAATTGCCGGTAGGTGCGTCGGTGAGAGAGAACCAGATCGCGATAGAGCGTGTGGGCTTCGGCAGCAACGAACACGCCTTGCAGGGCGCCGCGAATAGCCCGTCCACAATGCAGGCCGTGGAAGATGGCCGTACGGATTCCTTCGCCCGTCAAAGGCAGGCACTGGCCGGCGGCGTCTCCCACCACAAACAGATCGCCCACCACAGGTTCATTGAATCCCAGCGAAAGGGCGCCCCCATGGACCGGTCCCACAGACTGCCCGAAATCGTCCGCGAGCCGCGCCAGCCCCTGTCTAAGCTCCTTACCCCCCTGGAAGCTGCCGACCCCCAGGCGCGTGGTCTCACCGCACGGAAAAGCCCATGCGTAACCCCAACTCACATACCGTTTGTCGAAGTAGAAGTGCAAGCCTGGGCAAAGACGCGGTCGGAAGGGCAGTTCGGTATCCAGTCCATAGGCCACTTTGCCAGATTGCTGGCGAGCCCGAAAACCCCCGCTCAGAGCGGCCGCCCAACCGGTGGCATCTATCACGTAGGGCGCGGAGAAATCGCCTTGGTCTGTGGTCACCGTGTTGCCGCTGTAACCCGTGGCCCTGGCGACGCGTATCTCAGCATCGGTGTGGGCCGCCATGGCCCGGCAGAATTGCCAGTAGTCGAAGGTGACGTACGGGTTTTCTAGCTCGAATCTGGTTTTGTGCCCGCCGGCGTGCAGCACCAGGACGTCGTGAATCTCCAGGATGGCTTCTTCGGCCCCCACGGCCCGGGCGGTAGGCAAGGGCGTGGCACAAGCCGAGGATTGGTGGGTGCCGATCGGGTAGCGATCCAGGACCAGTACGCGGTACCCCCTCAAAGCTTGGGCTGCTGCCAGGCCGGCGAAGCTCCCGCCGACAACGATCACATCATAGTCCATGAGCTGCACCTTCTTCCGTTTCCAGGCGGGGCAAGCCCCCGGTAGATGGGCCAGGCGGACTGTCGCTCGCCATTGGGCGGCAGCCCGCCTCCCTCCCTGAACGGTGGGATCGTGAGGGGTAAAGGCTGCGGCATCTCAGCCTATCCGGCCTCCACCTCGCGCTGTTGAAGATAGTTATAGGTCGGCACAAGAACCACGGCTACGTAATATCCGTAGAGCACCGACTCCACCAACCCGATGGTGAAGCCGGTCACGCCCCACCCAAACCCGGGGAACAGGGCTTGCCAAACCCGGTACATGGCCCAGCCGGGAAAGACCAGATCCCAGACCACACAGAGCACGTATGTTGCGGCGAAGAGCAAACCCAGCGACAGTCCTACAGTTTTGATACTCGGTCTTTTCATCACGCATCACCTCCTGCAAGTAGTTGACTTGCCATACAGTACACACTCTTCCAACTCGTCAATGGCAGCCTGCGCCTTGCTTGGGTTCGGACTCGACACCCTTCACCTGCACAGGCCCTTCTTCATCCGGCTGGGGGGACGAATGATCGTGACCGCCCATGCCACAGCCACCGCCGTGGCTGCCATGCATGCGCATCATGAGCAGAAAGAACAGACCAAAGATGATCCACGAGCCATAAGCCTGCCAAAACCCGGTCATGGTAATTGTCCCTCCGAGGAATCGGGCAACGTTTCGCTCTGTGGCGTCTGCCATGCATCAAGATGCGGGATGAAGGCCGGCACATGGGCCTTGTAAACCCGGTATTCTTGGTCGAAGAGCACTTCCATTTCCTGCTCCTCACGCCGGGCCAGGCGGACATACGCCCAAAAGAGTACGGGGGCCATCAGCATAGAGACAATCGTCGGCCACTGAATGAGCAAGGCCACGATAATCATAAAGAGACCCAGATACTGGGGATGACGCACCCGGGAATAGATTCCGCCGGTGACCAATGCCCCCTGCGCTCTGTGAATCAGCCTCCAGCCTTTCTCCATAACTATGACGCCGCCCCAGAACAAGATTGTAGTCACGACCATGACGGCCATCCAGACGGTTTCCGAACCGCCGGCCAGGGCCACCAGTAGATGGCCATTCTTGTGACTGAAAGGATCCACCACGGGATAAGCTCTGCCGAGCAGCGCGGTGAGAGCGTAGATGGTCAGAGGGAAACCGTACATCTCGGCGAACAGAGCGGCCAGCCAAGCCGAGAACAGCCCCATCGAGCGCCACTCTGCGCGGTGCCGTGGCCGTAGGAAGCCGAGCGCAAACACGAGGACCAGTCCGATACTCATCAGGGCTGCTGGCCACATGCCATAGTCGAAAGATGTCAGGTTTTGCATACAACCTCTTCTCATTTAGAATTGCCTGCTGTTCTAGTTTCAGTATACCACAGGTGCGGCGCGGACAACAGAGCCATTCGGCGGGGTCAGGGATACGCTGTTTGGCGGGGTTAGCATCAGCTTCCGAGCAGTTGAAGGTTGCCAACTTTCCCAGAGTTGGCAACCTTCATGCGCAACGGAGACTTATGACAGCGGATACGTCGCTCCCAGGTGCGGGATGGTGACGCGCCAGCCCCAGGCCCGTACCGCACCGGCCAGGGCCTCGCTTGCTTCTGGCTCCCCGTGAATGATGAATGTCCGCCGTGGAGGCGGGTCGAAGCCTCCCAGCCAGCGCAACAGTTCATCTCGATCAGCGTGGGCCGAGAGGGCATCTACGGAGGCGATGCGTGCTCGCGCGGGCACTTCTTTGCAGTGGATGCGCACATGCTTGGCACCGTCCCGCAGCCGGCGGCCTCGCGTTCCCTCTGCCTGATAGCCGACGAAGAGCACCGCGTTGCGGGCATCAGGTAGCCGCCACTTCAGGTGGTGCAGGATGCGCCCGCCCGTACACATGCCACTGGCCGAGAGAATCACCGCCGGCCCCGGCATCCTGTTCAGGGCTTTGGATTGCTCCACGCTTTGCACAAAGTGCGTGTCGCGACAACGCAAGGGACACGTGCGTCCATCCATCAGCAGGTTCACGTCCAGGTTGTGGTCGTCTCCAAACTGACAGTAGATGTGACTGACGTCCACGGCCATCGGGCTATCTACGTATACCGGCAGATCATATGGGACCCGCCCTTGCTCTTGCAGTTTGCGCACGTAGTACAGCACTTGCTGGGTGCGCCCCACCGCGAAGGAAGGGATCAGCAGCACGCTGCCTCGCTCCATGACGAAGTTGAGCACATCCGCCAAGGCGTCCTCCACGGAACCTTCGCTGTGCATACGGTTGCCGTAGGTCGATTCGACCAACAGGATGTCCGCCTTGGTCACCGCCTTGGGGGGCTTCATCACCTCCCCGTCGTAGCGTCCCAGGTCGCCTGAGAACACGGCGCGCTGTGGGCCGGTCGGCGATTCCACGGACACCTCCAGGGTTGCCGAACCGAGAATGTGACCCGCCGGCCGCCACGTGACCTCCACGCCTTCCATAGCGAGCGGCCGATCGAAGGGTGCCGGGCGTAGCAACTCCAGGGTTTGCTCGGCATCGGCAGCGGTGTAGAGGGGGAGTGCCGGTTTGTGCCGGCTATAGCCCTTCTTGTTCGCATAGGCGGCATCCTGTTCCTGCAGGTGGGCCGAATCGCGAAGCATGATCTCCAGCAGGGAACAGGTGGCCTCGGTCGCATAGACCGGGCCTTGGAAGCCCTGTCTTACCAATCGGGGCAGGTAGCCGGTGTGGTCAATGTGGGCGTGGGTCAACAGGATGGCGTCCACCTGCTCCACGGGCAAGGGAAACGGCTCCCAGTTTCGGGTCTTCAGCCGTCTGCCGCCCTGAAACAGCCCACAATCTACCAGATAGCGACGGTCGCCGGCCCGCAGCAGGAACCGGGAACCAGTGACGGTTCCCGTGGCTCCGAGAAACGTAAGTTCCGTGTTCATATCGTCTCCTTGTCACGGCGTGGCCGAACGGCCAGCGGGGCAGGCGTTCCCGTGCGGCCAAGTCGATTCCTCGTTACAAATCCCAGTGGAAAACCCGTTCCGGTACGTCAGCCACGCCCCTGATGACGATCTCAATCCAGCGCACGCCTTTCAGATCGATCGGCGCAAAGTAGAGCACGCCATTAACGTGATGGCCACCGATTGGCCCATCCCACATCACCGGCGACACTGTGTCCCCACGGTCGGTGCGCAATTCAACGATTTGGGTCAGATCATAACTCAGATCCACAACATGGGTATTCATGGCCACCTGTAAATGCAAGGTGTCTTCTGCTGGGCTCTGTCTCAATGGAACCACATCGATCACCACGCGGCCAGCATCACTGACCCTGACCTAGTCGTAGAAATCTTGCTGGGGCGGAACCTCTGTCGGTATTACGCTGACTACTGTGGTCGTTGGCGCAGGTGTCTGAACGACGGGGCCTTGCTGCCGGCTCGAACAGGCTGCCAGCAGCAACAAGGCAGCACTCAGAAGACCAAAGGCGACGATGACGCGTTTCATGAAGAGGGCACCTCCTGTGTGCGCAGAATAGCCAGCGCCCGCTTCCGCTCACGGCGCAGCAGGCGTAACATGACCATGATTCCCAGGATATTCGTCGCCAGTCCAACCCCCATGAACCATATTTTGTACTCCGCCAGGAAGACGGCGGCCGTGGAGAGGCCAACCAGCGGCAGTACATCGGTTACGTGATGGGCACAGCAGGCCACCATCGCCAGGGTGGATGTGCCACCGGCCGTGCCGGTTACGGCACCAGCAGCAGCCGTGCCCTCGGGCAGGTAGCTCAGCCGCACACGAGCCTTTTGAGGAAGCCCACGCCGGACGAGCAAGTTGATCGCAGGCGGGTGGGGCAACGAGAGCGCCCCCACCCGTACAGTACGCCAGTAGTCCCCCTCGATGAGGATCTCAACAGGCAGCCCGTACCAGGTTCGCACCCGCCAAGGCTCGTCCGCTAGTATCACTTCCCCTTGTTCAGCAGCGTGTAGCCGGCCGCTTTCCACGCGTTCATACCACCGTCCAGGTTCCAGACGTTGGTGTAGCCCAGTTTCACCAGCGCACGCGCGGAGATCGCGCTCATCCCCCCGCTGCGGCAGTAGACTACGATCTTCGCACCCTTGTCGGACGGCAGCTTGCTCAGGTTTTCCGCGATCTTATCGAAGGGGATGAAGAGATCCGTATCTTTGATCTCGCCTGCGTAGGGGATGTGTACGTTGACCAGCAGGAAATCCTTGTTCTTCAGCATGGTGGCCAGGCCGGCTGCACCAACATCGGTGTAGCTGCCTCCACCTTCCACCGGCACCTTCTGCATTTGCAGGGGTTGTTCCGGCGCTGGGGTGGCCGCGCCCCCGGTTCCGCAAGCAGCCAGAACCAGCGCAACGGCGATAAAGAGCAAGATAGAAGCGATACGAATACGCAGTTTTGTCATGATCGATCCTTTCGTCATTTCAGGCTTTTCAAGAATTCCAACAAGCCATCCAGGTCTTTGTCCGACATCTGCCAGCGGGGCATGGCCGGGTCCAGCCGCTTGCCATCCGGCTCCAGCCCCTGGGTGACGGCGCGATTGAAACTTTCCGCGTCGTATGGCGGATGGTCCATCTCCTCGTCATCGTGCTCGGCCTCGCTGAGTGTTGACCAGCGGATGTCGGGCGCGTCCATCACCGTCATGTGCATGACGTGTCGCCCGCCGCGTCCGCCGGAGCCGTGGCAATCGGCACAGGCCAGTTGCCCGCCGCCCATCATACCCCCGCCCATCATCCCGACGGACACCCCACCGCTGTAACGTATGGGGCCGTTGGCGCTGGTGCCGGTGAAGTAGATCCGCTCCCCGTTTGAAGCGTACCGCCCATAGGGTGACCCGCCCCAACCGAGCGGGCCACAGGCAGTCACCAGCAGAGCAAGGAGAATGAATGCCCCGGCCACCGTATGTTTCCTCATGTGCATACCCTCCTGTCGCGGCCGAATGCGCTGAGTGCCGAGCGTAAACAATTCGCCGATTCGCTCATTCGCTTATTCGCGTATTCTCACAACAGCAACTCCTCAATCCGCCGGCGGTTGAGCGCAAACCCCAGCAGCACCTCCTTGCCGATGACGATCGTCGGTGTGGCAAACCGGCCGATGACCTTGGTCAGCTCGTTCATGTACTTCTCGTTGGTGGTCACGTCCCGTTCGTCATACGCGATTCCCTTTTGAGCGAAGAACCTCTTCGCGGCATGGCAGTCCGCTCAGGTCGGTTGCATGTAGATAATGACCTTCTTGGCCCGGCGGCTAAAGAGTTTGCGCAGCACCGTCCTCCCCTCCCCTTAACGCGCCAACTGCTGTTCCAGCTTCGGTTTGTCGAAGCCAATGACCATCTGGCCGTCAATGAGGGTCACCGGCGTGGTCATCACACCCAGTGCGCCCAACTCTTCCAGCGCCTTCTCATCTTTCGTCACATCTCGCTCGACGTACGCGACGCCCTTTTGTGAAAGAAACTCTTTCACCTTGCCACAGAACATTCAACCCGGTTGTGTGTAGACAACAACGTTCTTTGCAGCCATTCTTCTCTCCCCTTTCGGATAATTGGACTTTTGACAAACGCACGAAACACACTAAACGTAGTGGTAAAAAGAGGCGTAAACCTACTACATATAGTAGGTAGGTAGCTCCACACTTAACCGTGGTCAGGAGCACCATTGAGCAATGAGTTCTTTG
>CAZDTE010000106.1:0-10935 GCA_964508275.1 uncultured Ardenticatenales bacterium | reverse complement strand
GTCAAGCCCCCCTAACCTGAGGTTAGGCCTAACCTGAGGTTAGGGCCTAACCCCCGAAGTTGGGGGGAGGACTGAGGGGGGCGGGGCCGGGGGGCGTTCCCCAAGTTATTGAGATGATACTTGCCAACTTTCCAAAAGTTGGCAACCGTCACGGGGGATGAGGGGGTCCATCTATTTTCAAAGCAGCTCATGCTTACGAGGAGAGCACTCGATGATCACATATCTATACGTCGCCCAGATCATAGTGGCCGTGGCCCTGATCACCCTGGTGATGCTCCAGGCCAAGGGGTCGGGGATGGGCGGCATTTTTGGCGGTGATGGGGGCATATACAAAACCCGTCGCGGCGTGGAAAAGACCATGTACCAGGCCACCATTGGCCTTTCGGTTCTGTTTTTCCTGCTGGCCATCGCCAGCGTGATGATCGGGGGATAGCGCCTGCTCCATCGGGCGACCACAGGGGATAACGGGTGATCCAGCACCTACGCTGGCAAGCTCTCATCACGCTGATGGGGGCCACGTTGTTGCTGCTACTCCTGGCCTACCTGGCCTTCAATATGACAACGGTGGTTGTCCCCGAACAAGGGGGCACCTACGTTGAAGGCATTGCCGGAACGCCTTCCATCGTCAACCCGGTGCTGGCCCAAAACGATGTGGATGCCGACCTGGTCGCGCTCCTCTTCCGGGGCTTGACGCAGGGCACGGATACGGGGGTTGTAGTGCCCGACCTGGCCCGTAGCTGGGTCATCTCGCCGGACGATCTCACCTACACCTTCGCGCTGCGCGACGATGCGCGCTGGCACGACGGCGTCCCCGTGACCGCCGATGACGTGGTCTACACGATACGCATCATCCAGGACCCCGATTTCCAGGGCAACCCCCAACTTTCTTCGCTGTGGCGCAGCGTGACCGTCGAAAAGGTCGACTCGCATACGGTGCGGTTCAGGTTGACGGAGTCGTTTGCGCCATTCCTCGGCTACACGTCGGTGGGGCTGCTGCCAGCGCACCTCTTGCAAGACGTGCCGGCTGCCGATCTCCCGCAAGCGGCATACAACCTGCACCCGATTGGCACCGGGCCGTTTGCGGTCGAGGAGCTGGACGGAAGCCGTGCTCTCCTGAAGGCTGCTCCTGGCTACGACGGCGAGAAACCGTATCTGGCGAAGGTTGAATTCAAGTTCTATCCCAGCTACAAGGCCGTCCTGGAAGCCTACGACCGGAAGGAAGTGGAGGGCGTGGGCCGGGTTGAATCTCAGGAGATTGAGCGGGTGATGCGCACCAGCGGGCTTGCTCTATTCTCCGCACCGATCTCCGGCTATGCCGTCATCCTCCTGAATCTTGATCGCGTACCCTTCCAGGACAAGCGCCTGCGCCAAGCCTTGCTGAACGGCATGAACCGCCAGCGCCTGATTGACCAGGTTCTCGATGGCCAGGGCCTGGTAGCGCACAGCCCAGTCATGCCCACCCAATGGTCATATCACAGCGGAATCAAGAAGTACGAACATGATCCGGCAAGGGCGCGGGCCTTGTTGGAGGCCGCCGGTTGGACCGACGCCGACGGCGACGGCGTCCGCGAAAAGGCCGGCCAACGTCTGCAATTCGCTCTCCTGACGGACAAGTCGCCGCTGCGTGTGGCCCTGATGGAAGAGATCGTGCGTCAATGGGCCGAGATCGGCGCACAAGCCGTGCCGCAGACGGTCGGCTTCTCCGGTCTGGCTCGCGACTTCCTGCGACCGCGCCAATTTGACGCCGTACTGGTCGAATGGAGTGATCTCCCTGTGGACCCGGACCCCTACCCGCTGTGGCACTCCAGCCAAACGGTTGATGTGGGACGGAACTACGCCGGGTTCCGGAACCGTGAGGCCGACGAGCTGATGGAAGAAGGCCGGCGTATCCTTGATTTCCAGACCCGCACGAGCCTGTACCGCCAGTTCCAGGATATCTTCGCTGAGGAGGTTCCCTCCCTGCTCCTCTACTACCGGGTCTACAACTACGCTGTGGACCGATCGGTCCACGCCGTGCAGATCGGGCCGCTCCGCGTGCCCAGCGACCGGTTCCGTAGCCTGTCACAATGGTACATCAACACGCGCCGCGTGATTCTCAGCGAAACGCTTTCGCCGGCCAAGAAATGATGAAGGGAGTGGGGAGTAGGGGCTGGGGATCGGGGAACGGAGGACGCAACACGAAGCACGCCACGGTTTGCCTGCTCTTGGTCGCCATAGGCGTGGCCGCCATCGGCCTGCTAACCGTTGCCTGCGGTCGCGCGCCAGAAAGCAGCCCGGCGACCGCCTCTCCGGCAGAAGCGCGCCTCTCCGTGGTGGCCAGCATCTCCCCGCTGGCCGACTTCGCCCGTCAGGTGGGCGGCGAGCGCGTGCAGGTAACCACGCTGATTCCTCCCGGCACCAGCCCGCACACGTACGTACTCACCCCCGTGCAGGCGGTGACGGTGAGCAAGGCCCACGTCCTCGTACTGAACGGGATCGGGCTGGAATTCTGGGCCGACAAGGTGATCGACGCCGCCAACAACCCGAAGCTGATCGTCGTGGACGCCTCGCAGGGCATCCCCATCCTGGCCGGTGATGAAGACGAGACCGGGGGCAACCCGCACGTGTGGCTGAACCCCCGGCACGCGATCCGGCAGGTGGAACGCATCCGCGACGGGCTCATCCAGGCCGATCCGGCCGGCCGAGCCGCCTACGAGACGAACGCTGCGACCTACATCGCCAGCCTGGAGGCCCTGGACGCCGACACCGAGCGCCTGGTGAGCGACTGGTCACAGAAAGCGTTCGTTGCCTTCCATCCATCGTTCGCCTACTTCGCTCAGCGCTATGGGCTGGTGCAGGCTGCTGTGATCGAGGCCGCGCCGGGACGAGAACCCTCCCCCACCCGGCTTGCGGACGTGGTTTCCGTCGTCAGGGAAATCAATGCGCGAGCGATCTTTGCCGAACCGCAGCTCTCGCCCAAGGCGGCAGAGACCATCGCCACGGAGAGCGGCGTTCAGGTGCTCTACCTGGACCCGTTGGGTTCCAGGATCTCCTCGCGACTGTATACCGACCTAATCCGGTACAACGTTTCCCAGCTTGCGCAGGCGCTGCAATAGTCGCCGAGTTTCCTGACGAGTCGTCCGTCAACGCAGCGCCAGAATCCCTGTCCGGCCACCCCAATAACACAAAACCTTAAAGCCACGCCGGCCGTCTTTTCAGTTTCTACCGAATGCGATACAGTACCGCACCGCAGCGGCTTGACGAGAATCCCAGATCGTGATATACTGAGCCCCACTTCATGTCAACCCAACACCAGAACGAGCAGCTGCGCTGCACGCGGAAGGGCCCGGTGGTCGGCCCACCTGTGATATAGGCGGCGAACTATTCGAGGCGCAGGTTCTTGGCGGAAACCATTTCGGAAGAAACGCGAACACCGAAGTCTCTACATTGGCCTGCCAGGGCATCATTGTGGAAGGGTCCCGTGATCTTTGACGAAGCGGACAACATCGCGCTCCGCCTGTTGAGCTTACTACACCCCCCACAGATCGTGCGGCGCTATCGCCAGGCACTCTCCCTGCTCTATCGCGGTAAAATCACCCAGTCGGTGGCTGCGATCGCGGCCCTGTCCAAAGAGATTGGAAATCGCGATATTGTGCTGGCGAATAAACTGGCCCGCCTCTACATCGCGCACGGAACGGTGCATCCGACCTTGAGGGTCTTCAGCGACGTCGATCAAGGTGATGAATCGACGGCTCCTTGGTTCTACAACGTGCTTGCTTCGGCATACATGGAAACCGGGCACACGGAAAAAGCCCGCCGCGTGTATACGCACATGCTCGCCATGGAAATGGGGGATCGGCTGGAGACGTTCCTTTCCCTGGCCCAAACCTACGAACTCGAAGCCGCCCTTCAGGAAGCCTGCCACATGTACGAGCTGATTTGGGACGAGTTTCCCGAAGACGGCTATGTGGGAATCAAGCTGGCTTGCTTGTGGCACATCCTCGACCGGCCAGAAAAAGTGGAAGTCGTTCTCCTCAAGCTACTGGCCGAGCCAGAGACGAACGAGACTTCGCTCTACCAGGGGATGGCACACCTGGCCCTGTTTCATCCGGAGAAAGCCAATCCGCTGCTTTTGCGTGCGCGGCGCGCGTATGCTATTGACCCGCTCCCTCCCTACTACCTGGTGCTGAGCCACATCGTGCAGGGCGACGTGGCTCAGGCCGAGGACTACCTTCAGGAAGCCTGCCGCAAAGATTCCACGCTTTGGGATACAGATGTCGAGTTGTTCACCGGCGTGGTGTTAGGCCCAGAACAGTTCGAGGTCTTACTGTCTATCTGGCCGGTGGAGTAGCTGTCTGCTCCGCCGAACGACACTGTAGGGGCGATCCCTTTGTGGCCGCCCTGCTTGGTACACGATCTCGGAGGCGCGACTGGAATGTGCCTGGGCTCAGGCCGCGCTCGATTTGGCCTTCACCCAGGCACCTGTGCCAGGCTTCGGTTCCTCCGACTGCTCTTGCCTGGCCCACCTCGTCTCCAGTTCGCCGGTAACCGATCAGCGACTGCTGTCGGCCCTCATTCAACAGGCCGGAAGTCAAACCCCGGCACTGGAGACGTTGCGCCTTACGCTTCTCGACTCTGTGCGTCCATGACGGCGATGGCCGCCATGCGAACGATGTCGCGCACCTCATCGCCGGTCTGCAACACGTGAACCGGTTTCCCCACCCCCAGTAGGATCGGGCCGATGACGGTCGCTTTGCCCAGCCGGGCCAGCAACTTGTAGCCGATGTTCGCCGCCTCCAGGCTCGGGAAGACCAGCACATTGGGATCCCTGACCTTGCAGAACGGGTATAGACTATCCATAACCTCCGGCATGACCGCCGTATCGGCCTGCATCTCGCCATCAATGGCCAGTTCGGACCGGCGCTCCCGGACGATCTCCACCGCCCGCCTGACCTTCGTCGTTAGCGGATGCTGGACGCTGCCGAAACTCGAGAAAGAGAGCATGGCAATGCGTGGCTCAACCTCGAACCCTTTGGCGAAGTCGGCGGCCAGGATAGCGATCTCCGCCAGTTCTTCGGCAGTTGGCTGGATATTGACTGTCGTGTCGGTGAAGAAGTAGACCCGGTCATTGGCGATCATGATGTACACGCCGGCCACCCGAGACACCCCTTCGCGGGTGTGCACGATCTGCAGGGCCGGGCGGAGTACGTCGGGGTAGTTGAACGTCAGGCCCGAGACGAATGCGTCGGCGTCTCCCCGGTACACCATCAACGCGCCGAAGTAATTAGGGCTACGGACCATCTCGCGGGCCCGGGCTCGCGTCAACCCACGACGCTGCCGTAGTTGGTAGAGCGTCTCGATGTACTCCTCTTTCTGCTCAGAACGCCGATGATCGATGATGCGGGGTTCGAAATCCAGCCCCAGCTCGTCGATTTGAGCCCGGATCTTCTCCACCCTACCGAGCAAGATCGGTTCGCCAATTCCCTCCTCAAGGATTTCGGCAGTCGCCCGAATGATCTTCGGCTCTTCCCCTTCAGCAAACACGACTCGCTTCGGCGCTGCCTGGGCCTTGGTGATGATCGTGCGGGTGATCTGCCACCCTTTGCCCAGCCGGCGTTCCAGTTGCAGGCGATAGGCGTCCATGTCCAGCTTCTGCCTGGCAACGCCGCTATCGATCGCTGCCTGGGCGACTGCCGGGGCCACGCGCATCAGCGCCCGGGGGTCCAGCGGTGACGGGATGATGTAGTCTGGTCCAAACCGGAGGGATTTCACGCCGTACGCTTTTAGCACCGAATCGGGCACGTCCTCCCGCGCCAATTCGGCCAGCGCAAACGCGGCAGCCACTTTCATCTCGTCGTTGATGCTTCGTGCATGGGTATCCAAGGCCCCTCGGAAGATGAACGGGAAGCCCAACACATTGTTGACCTGGTTTGGATAATCGGAACGCCCTGTGGCTACGATGGCGTCCGGGCGGACTTCCTTGGCCAACTCGTAGCGGATCTCCGGGTCTGGGTTGGCGAGCGCAAAGATGATCGGCCGCTCCCCCATCGTGCGGACCATGTCCTGGGTCAGCACGTCGGCCACGGACAGGCCCAGGAACATGTCGGCCCCAACGACGGCCTCCGCCAGGGTGCGCCGGTCCGTCTCGACGGCGAACCGCTCCTTGTACGGATTCATGCCGGCCGTGCGCCCTTTGTAGATCACGCCCCGTGAGTCGACCATCACGATATGCTCTCGCGGTAACCCCAGGCGCACATAGAACTCGCCGCACGCGATTGCGGAGGCTCCCGCCCCGTTGACGACTAGCCGGATGCCGTCAATCTTCTTGCCGGTCAGCGCCAAGGCATTCAGCAGCCCCGCGCCGGAAATAATGGCTGTGCCGTGTTGATCGTCGTGGAACACCGGAATATCCAAGATCTCCTTGAGCTTCTCCTCGACGTAGAAACATTCCGGGGCTTTGATGTCCTCCAGGTTGATGCCGCCAAACGTCGGTGCCAGCGCTTTGACGATGGAGACGATCTCCTCGGGGTCGTGCGCGTCGATCTCGATATCGAAGACGTCAACGTCTGCGAAACGCTTGAACAACACTCCCTTCCCTTCCATAACCGGCTTGGATGCCAACGGTCCCCGGTCTCCCAGTCCCAAGATCGCGGTGCCGTTGCTCACCACTCCAACCAGGTTTCCCTTCGCCGTATAGCGGTACGCCAGAGACGGATCACGGTCTATCTCCTCGACCGGAATGGCCACCCCAGGCGTGTAGGCAAGGGCAAGGTGACGTTGTGTGACCGTTGGTTTTGTTGGCACTACCTCGATCTTTCCGGGGCGGCCTTCGGCGTGGTACTGCAGGGCCTCTTTCCGTAGTTTTCCGGACATCTTGTTTTCCTCCAAATCAGGAAACGGTCGGTTCGTCGTCGAACGACCAGTCTGCTCACGGACGTCGCCTTCGTGACATTCGTGTCCAGTATGCCTACGGCAAGTATATCACAAACGCGCCGGTTTGCAAGTCGTGGATGGGCGCACCTACCAGTTGAAGGAAGAGACGTTGGGCCGCCTCTCCCCCAGGTCTTGTACGCGCCCCATTTGACCTCTGGACGAAATTGGCGTAAAATGACAGCGATAGAACAGCACCTGATAGGAATCCCGATGAACTGGTTTCTCTCTCCAATCGACAGTTCCCTCTTGATGCTTGCTGCCATCCTTGTGGCATCCCTCTACGCTTACCGCTGGGTGCCCACGACGGCCATGCGCATGTGGGTCTTGTCGTGGGGCTATCACCTCTTGGCCACCGCGCTGATCTTGGTTGCTGCGTTGCGGCCCGGCCTGTCGCTGCTCGACGCCCTGACAGCGGTCGCCGGGGGGATAGCCGCCCTTTACATGCTGGTCGGTGCCCTGGAGTTCGCCGGGATCAAGCGACCGGCACGCGATCGTTGGGTTGGTATCGGTTCACTTCTGGCATGGGGTGCGCTGATGTCATTTGCCGTGCAAGACACCAGAATTGCAACCGGCCCGATCTTCGTCCTGTCCGGGCTGGCGACCATCACTGCCGGCTTTGTAATCTGGCAAGATCGGCGGGACCGTCACCTCGCCGGAGCCAGCATGGTCAGTCTGGCCCTGGTCCTTTGGGGCGTGAGCAAATGGGATTACGTGTTCACACGCTCCGTGGACTGGATCGCGCCGGCCAGCTCCTTCATCAGCACCGTCTTGGGATTCTTCGTCGCTGTAGGGATCCTCGTGATGGTCATGGCGGAGAGCCGCCACTACCTCCAACGCACGCTGGATGACGTGGCCGCGCTGGTGCAGCGATCCCGCACCCAGACAGAACGGTTCTCGGCCCTCAGCCGCTCCGCACAACGGATCAGCGTGGCCCTCGATCAGGAGCGCTTGCTCAAGGAGATCATAACCGAGGGCATGGAGGTGCTTGCTGCTAACCGCTGTGCACTGTACCTCTTGTCGGAGCAAGCCGACGTCGTGACATGTCCCATCTCACGGGGCCTTTCCCCCGAATACGTTGCCGTCATGTTGGCCCAAGTGCAGAGCACCCCCGGTTCCACCCTCATCCAGACCGGAAAGCCTTTGCTCGTACCGGACGCGTTGAATGACCAGGCATACCGCCCGTTTCTCTCGCTGATCAAGAAGGAACGGTTTCATGGCATTGCCTTTTTCCCGCTGCAGCACGAAGGCAATGTAATCGGCGCTCTGGCTCTCTATTTTGACCAGCCACACCCCTTCACGGACGAGGAGGTGGAAACGGGCTTGACCTTCGCCCAACTGGCCGCTTCTGCCATCGTTCACTCCCGCCTTTACGCGAAGGAGCGCCAGCGCGCCTCTGAGTTGGAGGTCCTGCGTGAGGTGAGCATGCAGCTCACCCGTTCCCTTGACCTGAACACCGTGCTGGAAACCGTAGCCCGGCGGGCGCGTGAGGCCGTTGGCGCTACCGACACACACCTGTTCGTCTACGACGCCGAGTCAGATTCCTTCTCCTTTGGCCTTAGCAGCTGGGCGCCCGACGTCAGTGGTCCGCGAGAGACGATCAATCCACGTCCAGAGGGCCTGACCGCCACCGTGGCTCGCAACGGCGCGCAAGTCATCATCAACCATACAGCAGAGCACTCCCTGTTCCAAGACAGCGCAGCTCACGGCTGGTCGGTACATGCAATTGCCAGCATCCCCCTTAAGCTCGGTGAGCAGGTGCTCGGCGTGCTGAACACGGCATTCGAAACGCCACACAGCTTCACGGAGGCGGAGGTTCGCTTGCTCTCTATGTTGGCCGATAACGCCGCAGTTGCCATCGCCAACGCCAATCTGTATCGCGAACTCGCCGACCTGAATCGCACACTGGAAGGTCGCGTGCAAGCGCGGACGGAGGAATTGCAGGCTCTGATGGGGTTGGGTCAGAAACTGGCCCATGTGTTGAGCAGGGAAGAGCTAACGACCGTGCTGGCTGCGGCCGTTCAGCAACTCTTGGCCCCTGATGCTGTTGCTTGCCTGGTCATTCACTCCGCACAACGCGCCACAGTAAACTTACGTGGGCAGTTTGATGAAGATTCTCGTGCCCACCTGGTAGACTACCTGCGCAAAACTGTTCTCGAATGTGGAGGACGAATGGCGATCAATGCCCGGATACTGCCGCGTGGCGATGGAGCCGGCGAGACGTCCCCCTCCCCGCTCCGCTGGCCCATGTCCGCGCAGATTCACGCCCAGTTGAAGCTTCATGGTCAACTGGTCGGCTTGCTCTGGGTCGGCAAACAGGGCGCAGGAGCCTCCTCCGCAGGAGCCTTCTCCAAAGAAGATGAACGCTTCCTGGTTGCTGTTGCTCAGCAGGCGAACAACGCCCTCGCCCGGCTTGAGGCCCTGGAGATGCGCCAACGGAGCCGGCTGCAAGCGATCCTGGATAGCACACCGGACGGCATCCTGTTGCTGGACGACACCGGCCACGTGGAAGTGGCCAGCCCAACCGGTCAGGAGATGCTCTCCCTTCTGGCCGATCTCAGCCCAGATGGCCTGGTCGAACGAATCGGGGGTCACGCCGTCACGGAGATCGCGCGACACGTGAAACAGGACGGTGCGTTCGACGCGGAGGTATCTGTCGGTACCCGCCCGCTGATCTTCAAACTCCAGGCACGACCGGTTCGGGAACGAGGCAAGCGCTTGCCGGGGCTCCTGCTCCACACCGCCGACATGACGCGGGAGCGGCACACGCAGGAGCAGTTGTTCCAGACCAGCAAGTTGGCTTCGGTCGGCGAGTTAGCGGCCGGCGTGGCGCACGAAATCAACAACCCACTTACCGCGATCGTTGGCTTCAGCGAAATGCTGATGAACCGCATCACTGATCCCGAAGACCAGCGCATGGTGGGGCGCATCTTCGCCGCCGGCCAGCGCACACGGCGCATAGTTCAGGGCCTCTTGCGTTTCTCCCGAGGATTGCAGGACCGGGAGATGGCGAGAGTTGACATCAACGATGCGGTTTCCCAGACCGTTGGGCTTGTGCGTCGCCAATTGGAGTTGAGTGGACTGGACGTCATCGAAGACTATGCCGACAACCTCCTCCTGGCCAACACCGATGGCGGCGGCGTCGGTCAAATCATCCTCAACCTTCTGCAGAATGCTCGCGATGCCATCTTCGACAGCAGCACCGGCGGCCGGATCACCGTGCGCACCCGCTTGGACGGGCCGGAACACGTGCAGATCTTGGTGGAGGACGATGGGCCGGGCATCCCCCGTGACATGCGTTCACGCATCTTCGATCCGTTCTTTACGACCAAGCCACCGGGCCAAGGTACAGGGCTGGGGCTCTCCATTAGCCACCGCATAGCCCGCGAACTGGGCGGCCAGTTGAGTATGCAAAGCACGCCGGGCAAAGGTACGACCTTCACGCTGCGCCTGCCAACGTCCTTCACCCTTGCGGACAGAGGCAGTCGCGGCCCCGATTACGCGATGGACGTGGCCGCGCTGACGACCATGGACCTGACCGGCCGAAAGATACTGATCGTGGACGATGAGGGCGCGGCCCGGGAAATTGTGCAGGGAGTGTTGGAATCGGTAGGAGCGCAGGTCACCACGCTGGGTGACGGTCAGATGGCACTGGACCACCTGCTTGATGAGTCGGTGGATTACGACCTGGTCTCCCTCGACATCAAGATGCCGGGCCTGAGCGGTATCGGGCTGCACAAGCGGTTGGTGATCGCCCGGCCGGAGATCGCACAACGCGTTTTGTTTGTCACCGGAGACGTGGTGAGCGAAACCACGGCGGAATTCTTGACGCAGAGTGAGCGCCCTTCGCTGGCCAAGCCCTTCGATCGCCACGAGCTTCTGGCCGCCGTCGCGCAAGCTCTTTCCCAGGCAGCGTCTGGGCGGCGAGCGCCGGAATAGGGATTAGGCTTTTCCAGGGTATCATCTCAATAATTCGGGGTGAGCAGAACGTCATGCCCCCCTAACCTGAGGTTAGGCCTAACCTGA
>CAZDTE010000105.1:0-11010 GCA_964508275.1 uncultured Ardenticatenales bacterium | reverse complement strand
TGAGGGGGGGGGCGGGGCCGGGGGGCGTTCCCCAGGTTTTCGAGAAGATACGGATCCGTCATCATCCGGGCAGTCGACGGATCCGCACTCGGAGTCGCTGCCATAACACCGGCACGAGTTGCATCTCTTCGACTCGCAGCAGCCATCCAATTGACAAGAAGGTCACTCCCCCGGCAATCGTCGCCACCATCAGATGAATGAACGCGCCGCCACCACCGTTCACGTTGCTGGCCGCGAACCAGTTCGACAGGGCGAACACAACGATCCCCATCCCCAGACAGGCGGCAGCCAGGCGCAGGATGGGGGCGGCCAGCGCTGTGGGGCGCCATTGCGGGAGCTTGCGCGTTACCAGGTGCGTCAAGGCAGTTACCTTCACGGTTTTGGCCAGCGAGGCGGCCAGGGCGATGCCCCCGGCACCGAGTGGCCCCAACAGGGCAACGATCAGCACAACGCCCACGACGAAGCTGATGATGTCCCAGACCACGGGCGTTACCGTGTCGTGCTGGGCAAAGTAAAAGTGGACAAGCGCGGGCTCGATTGCCATGGGGACCAGACCGAGCGCGTAGAACAGGAGCGGCCAGGCCGTCTGTTGCGTGGCCGCAGCGCCGAACGCTCCCCGCTGGAACAGCAACTGCACGATCGGGACCCTCAACAGGATCAGTCCCAGAGAGGCGGGCATGAAGAAGAACAGGATCACGCGCAGAAGCTGGTACAGGGTGCTCCGCAGGGCGGCATCGTCGTCCCCCAGACGCAGTTGCGCGAAGTAGGGGAAGGCAACGATCCCCAGTGTGTAGGGGAGGATGGAGCCCAGCGTTTCGACGATCTTGCGGGCGAAGGCGAGGGCAGCCACACTGCCGCCGGTCATGGTTGAAGCGAACGCGTTTTCCACCGCTGGCGCGGCGACGTAGGCCAGCAGCAGACCGACGGAAAGGGGCGCTGCCAGGTAGCCGACGGTTTTGGCCTCGTCCTCCCAGTGCCCCAAACCGCGCACCAGAGCAGGCCACGCCCGCCGGAGACCCGTTAGCTGGACGAGCAGCTTTCCGAACGCGCCGATCAACACGCCACCGATCAGGCCGGGCAACCCGGCGCCGGCCAGCAGGCCCGCGACCGGCCCGCCACGAAAGACAACCTCGCCGAAAGCCGGCAAGACGAAACGTTTTTCCGCGTGCAGTAGCGTGCTGGTCACGTTGGCCAGTCCCAGGAACAGGAGGGCCGGCATCAGCAGGCGCAGGAGCCGGACGGTCAGGGCGTTCCGCTCGGCGCCAAACCCGGGTGCCAGCAAGTGAACCAATCCGCTGGCCGTGCCGCTGCCGAGAATCACGACCACGATCAGCCCGCAACCGAGCACGGTGGCGATCAGGGCGGCGAGTCGCCAGGCGCGACGATCGGCGCGGCCGCTTAGGCGCATGAAGACAGGCAGCAACGTCGGCTCCAGCAGATCGCGCAAGACGATCGCCAGACCAAACGGCACGCTGAAGGCAATGAGGTAGGCCTCCACTTCGGGCCCGGTCCCAAACTGGCGAGCCAGCAACACCTTCTCCAGAAAGCCCAGCACCTTGAAGGCCACGGTGACCACGAGAAGCAGGGTTGTGTTCCGGGCAATCGCCGCGCCGACACGTTCTGCGCTATCACTATTACGAAAACGGCTGATCCCTCCCCTCTCCGGCCCTCCTCCAGCGGGGGGGACCAAGGGGGGGAGATCTGCGGTCCCTTTTTCGTCCGTGGCGGCGCGCTCTCTCTCGTGATGATTGCTCATTGTCGACGATTGTAACATGGAGACCGGCGAGAGTCAAAGTGCGTACTGCGTGTTGCGTGTTCCGTCTCTCTATCACTATCTCCCTCCACCTCCCGATTCATCATTCATCGTTCCACGTTCATCATTCCGCCGCCGTCCCCTGCTGCGAATCTTCACGCAACGTTTACGGATAAGGGCCGCACAGGGCTACAGAAAATCGAGTTTCTGCCGAAGTAGGTACATGTGGTACTCGTGGGTCATGATGCACACTGCTGAGGCTACCCCAGTTGCCCCAATGTGCGCACGAAAGGAAGCGTTCAGAACTCCGGCGGTCCATCGAGACTGCCTCTAGCGCAATGCTCTGACTGCCAGTCGCGCTTGCGAATGAGAAAGGAGCCAGGTGTATGACAGACGAAACGATTCTGTCTACGAAAGAGGCGGCCGCGTATTGCCGAGTTTCCACAGAGACGATCCGGCGTTGGATCAAGTTCAAAGGACTGAGAGCATTCAACACAGGTTCCCGGCTGGTCATCAAGATACGCAAGGAGGATTTGGACCTGTTCGTCAGGGAGAATAGCATCCTGGTAGATGATTCTACGCTGCCCGGCAATGGGAACATGAACCTGAACGGGTGAAGCAACGGACGGTGCCTTACATTTCACGGGAGAGGCAGGTATGACTACTAATCCGTATATGCTAATGACGGGCATGGTCGTAGCCGTTTATCTTGGCCTGAACGCGGTTTTGTATTGGCGATTCCGAACGCGCGTCATGGCCAAGATCTTCGCAGCGATTCTGCCCTGGCCGGCCGGCGCGGTGATGGCCGGCTTTGTTGTTGGGCGGCAGGGACTGAACGTGTACAGCGTCGCCGGCATGGGAGTCGTGGCCGGTGGGTTTACGCTACTGGCGCTGTTCATTTTGCAGCGCATTGTCGTGGAACCTTTGGGCCAAACCCAGGCCGCGTTTCACCGATTGGCCGGTGGCGAGATGGCCGTGGAGCTGCCCACTCCTGGGGACGATGAAATCGGCGCGCTGGTCGAAGCGGGCCACAACATGGTCAGCTATTTCCAGGCAACGGCAGAAGCGGCGGACCGCATCGCGGCCGGCGATCTGTCGGTGAATGTAGCCCCACAGTCGGATCGGGATCGGCTCGGCATCGCCTTTCGGGACATGGTGGTCGGCCTTCGCAAGGTAGTCCAGACCATTGCCGGCACGGCCGGAAAGGTATCCACCGGCAGCGAGCGGTTGCACCAAGGGGCCGAGCAGAGCAGTGATGCCACTCGCCAGATAGCCGAAGCCATTCAGCAGGTGGCGCAGGGGACAGCCGAGCAGTCCAATTCTGTGGCCGGAGCAATGGAAAATCTGAAGGTACTGTCTGCTGTAGTGAGTGGGGTGGACGAAGGGGCGAAGCGACAGGCACAGACGGTGGACAGCGCAGCGGACGTTTTCCAGCAGATGAGTGAAGTGGTGGAACAGGCAACGGTAGGAGCAGCAGAGGCCGCGAAATCCTCGGATATCGTGGAGCGGGTTGCCCGGCAAGGAGCCAAGGCCGTGGCGGGGGCCACCGGCGATATGGTCACGATTGAGGAAACGGTCAGCGATGTCGCCACCAAGGTGCAAGAACTGGGGGACCATTCGTCCCAGATCGGCGAGATTGTGGAGACCATCAGTGAGATCGCGGAGCAGACCAACCTGCTGGCTCTCAACGCAGCCATCGAAGCCGCTCGGGCCGGGGAACAGGGCCGCGGGTTTGCCGTTGTGGCCGAGGAGGTTCGCCACCTGGCTGAGCGGAGCCAAAAGGCGACCGGGGAGATCGCTGCCCTTGTGACCACCGTTCAGCAAGGCACAGAAGTGGTTGTCCGCGCGATGGACCAGTGCGTGCAACGTGTTGCCGAGGGTACGCAGAGCATTGAGGCTACCGGTCAGTCGCTGGGTGACATCTTGTCCGCGGTGCATGACGCTCAGGAACAGGTGGGCAACATCGCGGCTCTAGCCGAAACGCTGGTCGGCAGCAACCAACAGGTGATCGACGTGGTGGCCGAAATCTCTACGGTGGCTTCCGAAAACAGGGCGGCGGCGGACAGCATGGCGTCCAGCAGCAGCCAGGTCAGCGAGGTCATGCAGGGTGTCGCTGCCATCGGCGAAGAGAACAGCGCGGCAGCCGAGGAAGTCAGCGCCGCGACGCAAGAGGTTACCACTCAGGTGATGGCCATGCAGCAAGAATCTCAGTCTCTTGATGCTATGGCCCAAGACTTGCAGGTGGTGGTTGCCCGCTTCCAGTTGGGAGAGGCCGAAAGATCCTCCTCCCGTGCTGGTGACCCCGGCGATGGCAAGACGGACGGAAACGGCCGGGGAACGATCCGGGGGGCCTCGGTGGTCAGCCGCGTACGTTTCGTACAGGAACGCTTCGGGGAAGATGCCTGGCGGAAAGTTCTGGGCCGCATGAATGAAAATGACCGGAACATCTTGTCTGGTGCGCTCAGTGCGACGGCTACCTATCCCCAAGAAACGTACACTCGCCTGGTGGACACCGTGAATGAGTTGTTTGATGATGGCAATGGCAACCTGACCCGGCAGATGGGCCACTTCACAGCCCAGAGCGATCTGCGCTCAATCCATAAGCACTTCTTCCGCGAGGGTGACCCTCTCTTTACCTTGAAGTTGATGCCTACGATCTTCCAGCATTACGTACCCAGTGGCCGGATGTCCGTGGAGGAGGCGGAAACAGGGCGCGTCGTGCTGCGACTGGCCAATCGGGGAGAGGTCGATCGCAATTTCTGCGCCCACACGGTGCCCGGCTGGCTGGCGGGGGCGGTGGACCTGGCCGGAGGAAGGAACACACGAGTCGCGCACCCCACCTGTCATTACGGAGGCGGCGACGGGGGGACGTACGTGATTGAGTGGCGAGAAGGGGGTGGAAGGTGAACTGGGCGTAGATAGCATAGAGCGCGGCGTAGGACAGAGCGGGGGGAGCCTGATGCAAGGGGGGGAGCGTGGAGCGGAAGCGCATTGCCCTGCTTTCCACATCCCACATCGTAGAAGAAAGGAGCCTAACGGAGTGGCTAAGAAAAAGCGGGAAAAGCTGACAACGAAGCTGGGCATGAACAGCCAGAACCGGGGAGCCCGGAAGTCTTTCATTGCTCTTGGCGAGGAAGAAGAAAGGCTGCTCAAAGAGTTGCGGCCAATGATGGAGCAAGAAAGTGCTCGCCTGGCAAAGGGTCACTACGATCACGTGCAAGCGTATCCGGAGCCGTACAGCCTGCTTACCGGACGGCGGGATCGCGAGGGGCTGGAGAAGGGCCAGGCCGATTACTTTGTGAGCCTATGTGATGGCGTCTATGACGAGGGCTACTTTGAGAGCCGGCTGCGAATTGGCGGGGCGTACGCGCGCATGGGCATGAAGCCCAAATGGTACATCGGCGCCTATGGCTACTACGCGCACCTGATTTTCCCCTGGCTCTACAAGAAGTTTCGCTTTCGACCGCACAAGCTGATGAAGTCAGCGCTCGCCATCAGCACGGTGTTGAACCTGGATTTGCAACTGGCTATGAAGATGTATATGGAGGGGATCATGGACCAGTTGCGTGGCCTGGCAGACAAGGTGGGCAGCCAGGCGATGCAAATTGCCGACGCCGTGGGCCGGCTGTCCAAGATGTACACCCAGATGGACGAGCGCGCCCGGCACGTAAGCGAGGCGATCGAGCAGGTGACAGAGGGCGTGACCCGCCAGCGTGAGGGCGTGAGTGTGGCCAGCGAACGCGTGCGGGATTTGAGCGGCGACATTGGGGACATCGGCAGGGGCGCGAAGACCCAGGTCGACGTGGTGGAAGAGACGGCCCGCATCGTGGAGGATATGTCGCGCGCTATTGCCCAGGTAGCGGATGGGGCGCAGAAAGCGGCCGACGCGGGCGCCCGCACAGGGGGCCAGGCCGAAGCCGGCTTGCAGGCGGTGCAGAAGTCGGTGCATGGCATGGAGGCGATCCGTGGTGCCTCTGCCGAAGTGAACTCTCGCGTGGACGAGATGGGGGAGCGGGCCCAGCAGATCGGCGCCATCGTCGAGGTGATCGAAGACATCGCCGGCCAGACGAACTTGCTGGCCCTCAATGCCGCCATCGAGGCGGCCAGAGCGGGCGAGCACGGCCGGGGATTCGCCGTCGTGGCCGAAGAGGTACGCAAGCTGGCCGAACGATCCGCCGCCTCGACCAAAGAGATCGCCGAGCTGATCTCTGGTGTGCAACAGAGCGTCGGCCAGGCTCTGAACGCGCGCGAGGAGGTGGAACACCAGGTGGAAGCGGGAACCACGCTGGTTCAGGACGCCGGCAAGGCGTTGGAAGACATCCTGACCGCTGTGCATGGCGTGAACGAGCAGGTGCAAACGAGCGCCGCGGCTGCCCAGGAGATGCAGGCCCAGAGTGACCTGCTGAGGCAATCGATGGAACGTGTCTCCCAGGTAGCTGAGGTTACACAGGAAGCAGCGGGGCGCATGGCCGAGGCCAGCGACGAGGTGCAGCAGGCGATGGAGGGCATCGCCGCGGTCAGTGAGGAGAACAGCGCGATTGCCGAAGAGGTGTACGCGGCGACTGAAGAGATGCTACGTGACGTGGGCCAGGCCGCAGAGGAGGTTCAGGGTATCGCTGCGATGGGGCAAGGAATGCAAGATGCGATCGCCCAGCTTCGCGCCGGCGATGAGCAGGTATCCTCGGAGGCCACCGCGATCGTTCCCCGCCGGCGTAAGACCGACTGGGCGGGCGGCCCGGAGCGGAGGGCGCGGGGCGCTGAGCGTTGAGCAACAAGGTGTAAGCACAGCGGCATCGTCGGTCGAGGCAAGTTGCAGTCGAGCGCGCTTCCACCGAGAAGCCAACATCGTGTGGATAGCGCGAGTAGGTCGGACGGGATAGTCATTACACAGGAGGAAGACCTCGAAAATGAACACGAAGAACGTGTCCCGGCTGTTCTTGAAGGTGAGTTTGTGGATTGGCGGCGCTTTCGTCATCATAATGGTTGGGTTGCTCTCCTTCATCTTCGTATACACAAGACAACAACAGGACGCCCAAGCTCTTCCCCAAGCCGAGACAGTGAACCGTCTGGCTTCCGAGGCGCTGATGGTTTCCATGAGCACCGGCCAGGGATTGCAGGGCGCGGAAGATGTGATCGGTCGCTTGCAGGAAGTCCCTGGGATCGAATCGCTGCGGGTCACACCCAGCGAGGCGATCTACCGCCAGTTTGGCGGCGAAGCAACGGCAGCGGACGTGAACAAGTTCGAGAGTCAGGCGTTGGCCGGCGAAACGGCCAAGACCATCGTTCGCCGCGATGGACACCGGATTGTGCAGCACTACACGCCGGTCCTGGCGGAGGAACGCTGCCAACTCTGTCACAAAGTAGAAGTCGGCGAAGTCCTGGGCGTTGTTGTGGGCGAGATTTCGCTCCAGGAAGCGGATCGGGCGCTGGCCGGAGAAACAAGGATGTTGCTGGGTTTTGTCACACTGGCGCTCCTGGTTCTTGCCGGGGTTGGCGTTCTGGCGTTGAACCGCTTGGTCTTGAAGCCGGTAGCTGCCGTGAATCGGGGTCTGGCGGTTTTGGCGCAGGGGGACTTGACCTACAAGTTGACGCTGACGAGCAACGATGAGCTGGGTGACATGGCGAACTCGTTCCGCCAGATGGTGGCCTACCTGCGCGAGGTGGTCGCCGCGGTCGGCCGGCTGGCCAAGGGCGATCTGACCGTCAACATCCAACCCCGTTCCGAGAAGGACCAGTTCGGCCAGTCGCTGGAGGAGATGGTCATCGGCCTGCGTGGTCTCGTTGGGCAAGTCGCCGCCAGCACGCGACGTCTGGCCAATGCCAGCGAGAATCTGAGGAACTCTGCCCGGCAGGCCGGGGAAGCGACCGGTCAGATCGCCACGACAATTCAGCAGGTGGCCCAAGGCGCGGCCCAGGAGACGGAGCGGACCGTGCAGTCCACGGAAGGCATGGACCAGCTTGCCGGGGCGATCGACGGCATCGCCCGCGGTGCTCAAGAACAGGCGGCGGCGGTGGAGCAGATGTCCGGCACGGTGAGTCAGATTTCGGGCGTCATCGAGCAGGTTGCCTTCAACGCTCAGGCGGGGGCCGAGTCCAGCGGGCGCACGGCCAGGACCGCTCGCGACGGCACCGAGACCGTGGCCCAATCGGTCGAAGGGATGGCGGCCATTCGCCAGAAGGTCGAAGGTGCGGCGGTCAAAGTGCAAGAGATGGACCGGCTCGCCGAAGAGATCGGCAATATCGTGGATATGATCAACGACATTGCCGAGCAGACAAACCTGCTGGCGCTAAACGCGGCGATCGAGGCCGCGCGTGCCGGCGAGCACGGACGGGGGTTCGCCGTGGTGGCCGATGAAGTGCGCAAGCTGGCAGAGGGGAGCAGTCAGGCCACGAAAGAGATCGCCGGGCTGATCGAGCAGGTGCAGGCCGGGACCAGCGACGCGGTGGAGGCGATGCAAGAAGGTTTGATCGAGACAGAGAAGGGGGCTTCGCTGGCGGAGCAGGCGGGTACAGCTCTCGACAACATATTGCGAGCCGCGGAAGAGGTCAACTCCCAGGTCACCAACATCTCCGCCGCCGCTCAAGAGATGACTACCCAGGCCGATGGCTTGGTGGAGGCGATGCAGAGTGTGTCGGCCATCGTAGAGGAGAATACGGCCGCAACGGAAGAAATGTCGGCCGGGAGCTCGCAGGTGACCGATTCGCTTCAGGACGTGGCGGCGATTAGCGAGGAGAACAGCGCTTCGGCGGAAGAAGTGAGCGCGACGGCGGAAGAGGTCAGCGCGTATGTGCAGGAGGTACAGGCCGCGACGGAGCAACTGGCGCAGTTGGCCGATGCCCTGGATATCGAGGTGCATCGCTTCGAGCTGGGGCAGGAGACCGATGCGGCGGTGCTGGAACGGTTCAAGCAAGACCATCTGAGCTGGATGCACAAGCTGGACGAGATGCTCGCCGGGCGCTTGCGCCTGAGCAAGGAGGAGATGAAGCCTCCCAGCGAGTGCCGCTTGGGGAAGTGGTACTACAGCGGCCTGGCCCGTGAGCAATACGGGGCTTTGGACTCGTTTGCCCTGCTGGAGGACCCGCACACGCAGTTGCACCAGGTGGTGTTCCAGGCGATCGATGCGTACAACGGAGGTAACGCCGACCGGGCCTACCGGTTGAGCCAGCAGGCCGGGAAGTTTTCGCAGGAGATCGTGGCGCTGCTGGACCGGCTGGAGGGCGACATTGCTGGCTGGAGCTATGCGGAGGATGGCACGCAGCGGACCGCGAACAAGGCGGCCTTTGCGCGGGCAGCGTAAACTGGGCAGTAGAGCGTGGAGCGGAGAGCAAACGCAACACGCCAAGCAACCGCAGGTTGCCCGCAACACGGATTACGCATCGCAATGGTAGTTGATGGCCAATGAAACAATTGACAGAAATAGGACCGGTACCAGACTTTTCTCGTGAGCGGGCACTACGTGCGCCGCAGGCCTGGCTGATGGCCAGTACGTCCGATGTGGCCGCTACGAACGCGCGGCTGTGCGAAGAGCGCCGGCGGGTGGTGCAACTGGATCGCTTGTGTTTCGTCAGCCGGCAGATCAGTCGCTTGCGTGGGCTGGACGATCTCTTCCCCACGATGATCGAGTTGGTTAGAGACCAACTCGGTTACAAGTGGGTCGAGGTCCACCTGCTGGAGAATGGGGCCGGCAAGCAGAATACGGACGAGCGGGCGGAAGGTTCGCTCAAGGCCGGCGGGGTGGCGGGGGGGGCGGGACGGCCCCGCGCAGCGGGAAGGTCACCACGGGAGTATGTGGCCCGCAACAGCGAGGCCCTGCAAATCTGTCGAGCAGAGATGCTCGTCCCAGAGTGGGTGGAGTTCTTGCCGCCCGATGTGCAGGTCATGCTCCTGGCTCCCTTGCGAATCGGACGAGACGTCGTTGGAATCCTGGAAGTGGGGAGTCGTACCCAAACCGCTTTCGATGAGGATGAGGCAAATGTGCTGGAAGCGCTGGCTGATCAGTTGGCCATCGCCCTGGAGAATGCCTGGCTCTACGCGGAGATCGAGCGTCTGGCCGCGACTGACGGGATGACGGGGGCGTACAACGTACGCTACTTCTACCAGGCGCTGGATCGGGAAGTTGTTCGTAGCCGCCGTTACGGCCAGGACACGTCCATCCTGATCTGCGATCTGGACGATTTCAAAGCGATCAACGATCGCTTTGGGCACCTGGCCGGTGATGATGTTTTGCGGCAGGTGGCGCGATTGCTGCAAGAGGCGTGCCGCGAGTCCGATTTGGTCGCCCGCTACGGTGGTGATGAGTTCGCCGTCATCCTCACCCAGACTGGGCAGCAAGAAGCCCAACGCGTCGTGTCTCGCCTGCAGGAAGAAATCCGCACACACCCTTTTGATGTGGGGGGACAGTTCCTGGGAGAACAGTTGACGATCAGTATTGGGATGGCCGGTTTCCCGCACGATGGGGCGGACGCGCAGTCACTCGTTCGAGCGGCGGACGAGAGGTTGTATCAGGAAAAGGGGCGAAAAGGGTAGAGCGACGCAACACGCAGCACGCCACACCTGTCGCACGTTGCGTCGCCCTACAACCCAGAATCGTGAACTCAAGACCCAAAAAACCGAAGGAGGAAAGCAATGTTTAGTGAAGAGGTGAGTACGCAGCAAGAGGAACAGTTGGTGGTCTTTGGCCTGGCCAATGAACATTACGGGGTTGACATTGGCCGGGTTCAGGAGATTATCCGCATGCAGGCGATCACCGAGGTGCCGCGTGCCCCACAGTTTGTTGAAGGGGTGATCAACTTGCGTGGCGGAATCATCCCGGTGATCGATTTGCGCAAGCGGTTTGGGATGGGCCGAGGCGAGCAAGATCAGGACACACGCATCGTGGTTGTGGAAATGAATAGTCAGCGGGTTGGCTTGGTGGTTGACTGTGTGTCCGAGGTGTTGCGGGTGCCAAAAGGAGACATCGAGCCCCCTTCGGCGCTGGTGACCACGGTTGACTCTGCCTACTTGCGGGCAATTGCCAAGCTTGAGAACCGTTTGATCATCCTGCTGGATCTGAATCGCGTGCTGCTTGTGGACGAACAGGAGTTGCTCCAACGCACTGACCTGCCGCAGGCGGCATGAAGCGCGACACGTGTTGCGTGCTGTGTATTCCGTCCTACCACGCAGCACGTTTCGCGGATTTGGCTAAGGCTTTTCCAGAGAAATAAAGTATCTTTTCAAAAAATGGGGGCAAACCATAGGGTGCAACAGAAATCAGCCA
>CAZDTE010000104.1:0-11197 GCA_964508275.1 uncultured Ardenticatenales bacterium | reverse complement strand
CCCCCAAGGTTGGGGGGTTAGGCCCTAACCTCAGGTTAGGGGGCTTGACGTCCTGCTCACTCCTGAATAATGAGAAGACACCGCTCTGAGCATGTACGGCAACCCAAAATGCAACCAGGACCAAAGCACTCTTGCGTTTCCGCGCTGGGTCTGGTAGAATACGATGTGGCACCACGGAGGGCGTAGGACGAGTCGCAAACGCGAAGAGGGAGAGAATATTGAGCAGGCGGGTACGCTGGCCGGTTTTCGTGCTGATTGTGGGGCTGGTCCTGTCTGCGGGTCTGGCCGCCGGCCCGTCACGCCCGACGAAGGTGACGGCCGCGGCGTGGTCGGCCGCTGCTGCCGGGCCGGCGGATCTGCTGGTGGTGCTGTCCGAGCAGGCCGACCTCTCGCCGGCGGCCTTGCTGCCCACCAAGGCCGAAAAGGGTCGCTTCGTCTACCGCGAACTGGCCGAGACCGCCCGGCGCACTCAGGCCCCACTGCGCGGCTGGCTGGATCGGAATGGCGTCTCCTACCAACCGTTCTTCCTGGTTAATGTGATTCGGGTTTCGGCGGACCGCCAAACCGTGCTGGCCCTTGCCGCACAGAGCGACGTGGCCCGCATTGAGGCGAATCCACGTGTCCGGGGCATCGCGCCCCGGATCGAGCCGGCGATGGGTACGATGGCGGTTACCGGCGTCGAGTGGAACGTAGCACTGATCGGTGCGGATGCTGTGTGGACCACCTACGGGGTGCGCGGTGAGGGCATCGTCGTTGCCGGCAACGACACCGGCATCGAGTGGGATCACCCGGCGCTCAAGGCCCACTACCGGGGCTGGAACGGGACGACGGCAGATCACAATCGCCACTGGCTGGATGCGATTGCTCACTCCCCGGTGCCGCTCGACGATCACAATCACGGAACCCATACGCTCGGCACTATGGTTGGCGACGATGGGGGCGGCAACCAGATCGGTGTTGCGCCGGGCGCCCGCTGGATCGGCTGCCGCAACATGGATCATGGGATCGGCAGTCCGGCCACATACATGACCTGCTTCCAGTTCTTCCTCGCCCCGTATCCCCTGGGCGGGGACCCGTTCACTGGCGGAGACCCCGACCTAGCACCCCACGTGATTAACAATTCCTGGCTCTGCCCGCCCGTGGAAGGGTGTAGCCAGGACACGCTGCGCGCCTCGGTCGAAGCGCTGCGGGCGGCGGGAATCGCCGTGGTCGTCTCGGCCGGGAACAGTGGCCCCGATTGCAGTACCATCGGCGATCCAGCGGCGATCTACGACGCGTCGCTCACCGTCGGTGCGTCCGATGCGCACGAGCAGATCGCCAGCTTCAGCAGCCGGGGGCCGGTGGTGGCCGACGGAAGCGGCCGGCGCAAGCCGGACCTCACCGCGCCGGGCGTCAATGTTCGCTCCAGCGTGCGCGGTGGCACGTATGCCGGCGGCTGGAACGGTACGAGCATGGCGGCGCCGCACGTCGCCGGCACGGTGGCGCTCCTCTGGTCCGCCGCTCCGTCTCTCATCGGCAAAGTGGAGCTGACCGAGTGGATCCTGCGCATCAGTGCCCGTCCGCACACGTCGTCCCAAGGCTGCGGCGGCGATGGGCCGAGCACCGTGCCGAACAACGAGTGGGGCTGGGGCCGGCTGGATGCGTTGGGCGCCGTGGAGATCGGGTTGACCTGCCCGACGGTCGGAGACTACGATGCTGATGGCCAGGTCACGGTTGTGGACATCATGCAGGTGGCGGCCCGCTGGGGGTTGCACCAGGGCGACGATGGGTACTTGCCGGCCTACGATCTTGATGGCGATGGCGTCATCACTGTGGGGGACATCATGACCGTGGCCGGCCACTGGCAGGAGGCGTGCCGTGAGCCGTAGGCTTTGGTGCTTCCTACTCCTGGGCCTGGGCCTGGTGGCTTGCGCGCGTCCGATGGCGCGGGCAGCGCCGGCCGCCGATCCGCTACGCGGCCCGTATCTTCAGCGCACAACCCCCACGGGTGTCATCGTCGCGTGGACGACAGCGGCGACCGACGTGGGGGCTGTGCATTACAGCGCGGATCTGGGTTACGGCCAGGTGGTTACGGCGACGTTGCGAATCGTGGACGTGGCAGCGACTCCGCCGCACAATCATTATACTGCCCACACGGCGGACATCGGTGGATTGGCCGCCGGCACGCTGTACCACTACCAGATCTACAGCGGTGACCAGAACCTTCTCCCGGGGGAGGACCTGACATTCCGAACGGCGCCGGACCCGGCAGCGAGCGTCCCGTTTACGTTCCAGGTGATCGGCGATAGCGGCACCGGCAGCACTGCGCAGCAGACCGTGCGCGATCGCATGATGGAACACCCGGCTGATCTGATCCTGCACGCGGGAGACATTGCCTACAGCTCCGGCACGTACGACCAATTCGAGCAGTACGTCTTCGCCATCTACGCGCCGCTGTTTGATCACGTGCCCTTCTTCCCGGTCGCTGGCAACCACGACTACCGCACCGCTCACGCCGCGCCCTATCTGGACCTGTTCGAGCTGCCGGACAATGCCTGGCGAGCCGGCGACAAGGAACGATACTACAGCTTCGACTGGGGCGATGTCCATTTTGTGGCGGTCGATACGGAGGACCCGCTTGCCCAGATCAGCGATGCCGGCAGCGATGACATGGCCGACTGGCTGGCCGCGGACCTGGCGGCGACCGACCGGTTCTGGACGGTCGCTTACCTGCACAAGCCGCCGTATAGCGCCGGCGCTCACGGTGGCAACAGTACGGTGCGCGATAGGATCGTTCCCATCTTGGAGCAGTACGATGTGGACCTGGTCTTCTCCGGGCATGAGCACAACTACGAGCGCACGTATCCGATCTTGAACGGACAGGTTTCCACGGTGGCCGAGGGCGGTGTGGTCTACACCGTCGCCGGAGGCAGTGGCGCATCGCTCCGCGCCGTGACGCCCGGTTGGTGGACCGCTTATGTCGAATCGGCTTACGAGTTTGTGCGCGCGGATGTGAACGGTTGCCAGATTCGCCTGCGGGCCATCGGCCTGACCGGCAACACAATTGACGACTACACGCTGGATCGCTGTGTGCAGCCCACGCCGACGCCGTGCGTTCTGCCTTACGACCTCGACGGGAGCGGCCAGGTCGACCTGGTCGATATCATGCTCGTGGTCGCTTTCTGGAATGACCCCGCCGGCGTCCCCCAGTACGACCTCGACGGCGACGGTGACGTGGATGTGGTGGACATCATGCAGGTGGCGGCCGCCTGGGGCCAGACCTGTTGATCGTGGGTGCGCGGCGACGCGCTAGAATCGAAACAGGTCGGGCGGCGTGAAGCCGACCAGCTTCCACCACAGCGCCTGTACGGGCGGCAGGATGGCGCGGGCGAGGATCGCCGTGCCCAGGAAGCGGTCGGCCAGCAGCACGACGATGAACAGTCCAAAGGCGATGATCTCCACACGGGCGGAGAAGTAGAACCACCAGTCCGGCAGGAAGCCGGCGATGACGCGGGAGCCGTCGAGCGGGCCGAACGGGATCAGGTTGAAGACAGCCAGAGCCAGACTCACCCACACGATGAACGAGAGCAGCTCGCCGGTCGAGATCAAGAGCCCCATGAACCGTTGCGGTGTGAAGCGGACCCAGTGCATCCGCAGCGGAATCGCCAGCACCGAGGCTAACATCAGGTTTGAGAGGGGGCCGGCCATGCCGACCAGCGCCATGCCCACCTTCGGGTTGGGCCGCAAGCGGTGCGGGTCCACCGGCACTGGGCGTCCCCAACCCAGCCCGACCGTCAGCAGCAACAACGTCCCAAACGGTTCCAGGTGGGCGAACGGGTTTAGCGAGAGGCGGCCCTTCTCCTTGGCCGTGGGGTCGCCCAGCCGGTAGGCGATCAGTGCATGGCTGGCTTCGTGGACAGAGAGACTCACCAGCAACGCGATGATGAGGTACACCATCCACATGAAGTTGACCAGGCCGAGGAAGAGCATGACTATTCTCCGATTATCTGGGCGATTATCTTTCGGGTCCGCGGACGGTTGTCGAAATCGACGAAGACGATCTGCTGCCAGGTGCCCAGTGTCAGGCGTCCGTCCACGAACGGGACAGACAGCGAGGGGCCGAGCAGTGCTGCGCGGACGTGACTGTGGCCGTTGCCGTCGCCCCAGCGCAGGTTGTGCTGATATGGCCGGTCTGGCGGCGCGATCTCGTCGAACAGCCGGCGCAGGTCCGCCACTGCGCCCGACTCGAACTCGATCGTGGTCAATGCACTGGTCGAGCTGGCGCAAAACAGCGCCACCACGCCGTCGCTCAACCCGGACGCGGCAACGAGTTCGGCGACCGGCCGCGTGATGTCCTTTACGTCGCCGTGCCCCTGCGTCTGCAAGCCAACCGTTTGTGTGATAACCATCGTCAGTCCTCCTGCCTCTGGCTGAACCACCGGTTGCCCTATTCTACACGCATTCTCGGTTTATGTCCATTCGCGTCGGCCCGCCGTCGGCATTGGTAGTGTATCGCTTTCAGTGGAAAAGGTTGCCAACTTTCCGAAAGTTGGCAACCTTCACGCACTTTCCACCGAATTGTATACATGACCTCAGCATTTGACGACCCTAGCCTTTTCTGGTAGAATAGGCTCATGCATGCCCCCATCGTCTAGTGGCCTAGGACATCACCCTTTCAAGGTGAAGACATGGGTTCGACTCCCGTTGGGGGCATCTGCTTTCTTTCGCACGGGGATCATCCCAATTGTCTGACCTACCGCTGCAACCCGAAACCCGACCTGCGGCCTCCGGTTACCGTCGTCGCTGGCGACGCCCTCTCCAACTCGCTCTCCTCGGCGTGATCCTATTTTTCTGGGGCCGCAGCCTGGCCGGCAACTGGGCCGGGGTTCGCGCGTTCTCGTGGCGCGTGCGGTGGTCCTGGCTGGTCGGCTCTCTAACCGTCCTGCTCGTTCACCAACCGTTCCTGGCGCTGGCCTGGCAGCGCATCGCCGCCGAGCTGGGCGAGCTGCTTTCCCTGCCTCAGGCCCTGCGCATCTACTTGACGGCGCAGATCGCGCGCTACGTCCCCGGCGGTGTGTGGGACGTTGCCGGGCGCGTTTATCTGGCCGGCGAGGCCGGCTACTCGCGGACTCGGATCTCGGTCAGCATCCTTTTGGAGATGGTGTTGCACGTCGTTTCGGCAGCGCTCTTCTTTCTCCTCACCCTGCCGTTTTGGCCGGACACCGCCGCCGTTCGGCCTTTCGCCATCGCCCTGGCCGTCATGGCTGTGGGTGGACTGATTGGCCTGCACCCGGCTGTGCTGCGCCCCGCGTTGCTGCGGCTGGGGCGATTGACCGGCCGGGACGTCAGCCTGAGTCGTCGCCTCCCGTTTCCGGCCCTCCTTCGCCTGCTGGGCTACCAGATGGTGGCTCGCCTGCTGGTCGGCGCGGCGTTCGCTACGTTCACGCTCGGCGTTTACGCCTTGCCGGCGGTCGAGGCACCGCGCCTGGCCGGCGTGTTTGTGGCCGGATGGCTGGTCGGCTTCCTGGTCGTGATCATGCCGATGGGGCTCGGCGTGCGGGAGGGAGCTATCGCCTGGTTGCTGACCAGCGTGATGCCGCTGCCGGCGGCCACGGCCGTGGCCGTCGGATTCCGCATCCTGATCGCGCTGCGCGACCTTGTGCTGGCCGGGCTTGGCGCACGATTGGGGGGTGACTGGCGACGATGATGCTGGTCTACCTTGGCTCCGCCTGGTTGCTGGGAGTGTACGTCGGCTCGCTCGTCCGCTGGCCTGCGTACGGGCTCGTGGCCGCGGCCTGCCTGCCGCTGGGTTTCGCCGTTGCGGCTCGACGGCGTCCGCGAATCGCGTTGGCGGCGCTTTGTTTGGCGCTGGCGACTCTGGGGGCGGCGCGGCTGGCAGCGGTGCGCCCCACGCTGGCGGCAAACGACATCGCCACCCGTAACGACGGGGAACCGCTGGCCTTTCGCGGCACAGTCGCTGCCTATCCCGATGCGCGGGGCACCTACACCAATCTGAACGTTCAGGTCACAGAGACGCGTACGGGCGGCGGGTGGGAACCCGCCACTGGCCACGTTCTCGTGCGCACCGCGCCGTACCCGGCCTTTGACTACGGCGACCGGCTCGAGGTCTGGGGCAAGCCGGAGACCCCGCCGGTCTTCCCCGACTTCTCGTACAAGGATTACCTGGCGCGCAAAGGAATTCGCAGCCTGGTGCGCTATGCCCGTGTCAGCAAGTGGGGGAGCGGAGCCGGCCAACCGCTTTTCACCCTGCTGTACGGCATTCGGTCCCGTGCCCAACAGGTCATTGCGCAGATTCTGCCGGAGCCGCAAGCCGCGCTCCTAACCGGTATTCTGCTTGGATTGGAGGCGGGCATCCCGCGCGACCTGATGGCCGACTTCAATGCCACCGGCACTACGCACATCATCGTCATCTCCGGATTCAACATCACCATCATCGCCGGGCTGTTCCTGGCCCTCGGCCGGCGCACGCTGGGCAGGAAGTGGGCCACGTACGTCACGGTCGCAGGCATCGCCGTGTACACCGTCCTCGTGGGCGCCGACGCCGCCGTCGTGCGTGCGGCGTTCATGGGCGTGCTCTACGTCTGGTCTCTACACCTCGGCCGGCAGACCGAGGCTGTGACCTCGTTGGTCTTTGCCAGCTTTCTGATGACTTTGTTGAACCCCTGGACTCTGTGGGACCTGGGCTTCCAGCTGTCATTCCTGGCTACGCTGAGCCTGATCCGTTTCACGCCGGCGCTGCAAGCGCGGTTTGAAGCGTCGCTGGACCGGCTGTGGCACAGGCCGGTGCCTCCACCGCTTTTGGCCCTGCTCAACGATGCCCTCATCGTCACGCTGGCGGCCCAAATCATGGCCACGCCCCTCATCGTGGCCGTCTTCGGGCGACTGTCGCTGGTTAGCCTGCTGACGAACTTCTTGATCTTGCCGATCCAACCAGCGGTGATGATCTCCGGCGGATTGGCCACGATTGGCGGCCTGATCGCGTTGCCGCTTGGCCGGCTCCTGGCCTGGTTCCCCTGGCTGACGCTGACCTACACGATTCGCCTGGTCGAGTGGACGGCGCGCATTCCTCACGCCAGCTTGGACGTAGGGCGATTCAGCGCAGCGTGGTTGCTGCCGTACTACGCGCTGCTGCTGGCCGGGCCGGCGTGGTATCGACGGCTGCGGGCCGCCGCCCGCGGTTCACAGGTGCGCCTGCCGGGCTGGCTACGTCCGCTTTGGAGACCACAATTCGGGCTGGGGGTCCTGGCCTTGGGCGCGATTCTCAGCTTGAGCATGGCCATTAACCAGAGAGACAGGCGGTTGCACGTGGAAGTGCTCGACGTTGGCGAGGGCAATGCCGTCCTGATCGTGACGCCGGGCGGGGACCAGGTGCTCGTGGACGGCGGTCCCGACCCGACGCGCCTCCTGCCGCGCCTTGGCCGCGCGATGCCGTTCTGGGACCGAACCGTCGAGTGGGTTGTGGTCACGCGCTTGACCGGGAGCCACCTGGCCGGGCTGGTTCCCGTGCTGGAGCGCTATCGCGCTGGCGGGGTGCTGGTACCCGCTGGCACGGGACGGGGCACGGCCTATGAGGCGTGGGTTGCGCAGATCGAGGAGCGGGACGTTCCGGTAGTGCGCGGGCACGATGGCCAAAAGATTGCCCTGGGTGACGGGGCCACCTTGGAGGTACTCTCGCCCGCGACCGCGTCCGACGAGGCTGAACTGCTGCTCATGTTGCGTTGGGATCACGCTTGCTTCCTGCTGGCCCAGGGGCTGGACGAGGTGCGTGAAGCTGAGGTGTTGCGGCGGTATCGCAGCCTACCCTGCACTGTTCTGGTTGCCGGTCGCAACGGCAGCAAGCACGCCAGCACAAACCCCTTCGTGACCGCTGTGCAGCCGGCGCTCGTGATCATTCCGGTAGGCGCAGACAACCGCTTCGGCCACCCGGCACCGGAGGTGCTGGAGCGGGTGGAGCGGGTCGCGGATCGCATTTTGCGCACGGATCGAGACGGCGATATCGAGATCACCACCGACGGGAAGCAGTACTGGCTGTGCACCGGCCGGTGAGGCCGATCCTTGGGGGGAGGTAGGGTAAAATGAAACGACTGACCGTCAGGCACGTGCTGCGTCTGGCACTGCCGCTGACCACTTACGTGGCCGCAGGAAATGACTATTTGGACAATGCGGTCCGGTGGGTTCAGACGATGGCCACAAGGCCTCCGTTCTTCGGCGAGATCCACGGCGGCGAGTTGCTGCTCATTTCCTTGAGTAGGGCCGTCCGGGAGGACGCGCACTTCGACCTTGCGCGCACGATCGCTCAGATGTCTGGCCTGGGAATCGCCGGCATCGCCTGCGCGGGAGAGCCGGATGTAGCGGCCTTGGCCAGTGTAGAAACGCACGGCATACCTCTGCTAATTCTCCCACCGGCGACCAACTTCAGCCTTGCCGTCCGGGCCGTCCAGCGGCTGATCACCCGGAGGAGCGATCAGGAGGCAGCCAGGGCCCAGGAGCTGGCCCAGATGCTATCGGAAATCGGGGCCACATGCCCGGACTCCGGGCAGTTCCTCGCTCTGCTCACCCGGTTGACGGGGCACGCAGCCATGCTCCAAGATGAGCGTGGTAATCTGATCGTCTCGCCTCTAACGAGCAGCCCACCATGGCCAGAGCGAGCTGTTCGCCACTGGGCTGAAGAAGGCATAGCCCACCTGAAATCAAGTGGTCTGCGGCATCCTCAATCCGGTGAGATCGCCGGGGCACCGGCCTGGACCGGCTGGCAAGCGCCAGTCATAGTTGGGGAAAACGTGGTCACAGCGTTGATGCTGGCCGATCGGCAGACGATGCTGGATGGCTTCTCCCACATGGTGGCGGCCCAAGCCGCTCTGGCGTGGGGCCGGCGACTGGCACGTGAGCGGTCCGCCGCCGTGGCCGACGCCAACATACGGCCTGGATTCGTGCGTCTCTTGGAAGGGAGCGCGCCCGAGGCCGAATCGGCCCTCTACAGGTTGGCTCAGCTGTTGGGATACAACCTGGAGGAGGAACAGTGGGCGCTCGTCTTCGCCGCCGCCAACGGTAGCGAGCTTGCTCCCGTCGACTGGCGGAAAGCGGAGCAAATCGTCCTTCATCGGGGTGCCGAAGCCGGTTGGGACATGGTGACGGCGTTCCTGCACGACCGGCTGATCTTGGTTAGCCATGCGCAGGCGGCGCCGGATGCTGCGACGCTGCGCAGGGTGGCCGAAGAGACCAGACTCTCCTTTGGGCAACACAGCGGGGAGGGCCTGGTGTGTGGCATCGGTCGGCCACGGCCGGGAGCGGTCGGGCTGCGTGCTTCCCTGCTCCAAGCGGAGGAGGCGACCGATAAGGCCAGGACATTCTCGACGCCGTCGGGGGGCGTCGTGGCCTACGGTGATCTGGCGTTGTACCGGTTGTTGACTGCGCTGCAGGACTCGCCAGAACTCCGTGATTTCTACCGGGCCACTCTCGATCCCCTGGTGCGCTACGACCGGGCACACGGCAGCAACTTGCTCGCCTCGTTGGAGACATACTTGCAGTGTCACGGAAATGTAAGCCAGGCGGCGAAGACGTTGCACATTCATCGCAACACGTTGATCTACCGGCTGGGTCGTGTTGCCGAAATCTCCGCCTTGGATCTGGATGAACCAGAAACCCGCCTCTCTCTGCAATTGGCGCTGCGTGCAGCCCGCATCCTGAAGCTGGCTTAATTTGTGTAGGTGACTGTTTTGTGCATGTTGCCCAAAGACAGGAACGGGTTTCTGTTGTATGATGGTCCTGTTTGACTGCGCAGTCTCTGACCAGTGGGTAACGTTGCCCCTCCGCGAGTGCAATCACCGGAGGGGTTTCGCATTTTATGCACATTGCGTAAGATCGCACACGAAAGAGAGGGGATGGTTTTCATGGGTGGAATAAACGCGGGGGACACGGCATGGGTACTGGTCTGTTCGGCCTTGGTGCTGCTGATGACGCCGGCCCTGGCATTTTTCTACGGAGGAATGGTGCGCAAAAAGAACGCGCTCTCGACTCTCAACTTGAGCTTCATCATCATGGGGCTGATGAGTATACAGTGGGTGCTCATTGGCTATAGCCTGGCCTTCGGCCCGGATATTCGCGGGCTGATCGGGGGGCTGGACTTTGTCGGTCTCGCTGGCGTGGGGGCCGTCCCGAATCCTGATTACGCGGCGACAATTCCCCACCTGGCCTTTGCTGCGTTTCAGATGATGTTTGCCATCATCGCCCCGGCCTTGATCACCGGCGCTTTCGTGGAGCGCGTGCGCTTCAAGGCGTTCCTGGTTTTCAGCCTGCTGTGGGCCACGCTGATCTACGATCCGGTGGCGCACTGGGTTTGGGGAACTGGCGGTGTTCTGCGTGCGCTGGGTGCTCTCGATTTCGCGGGCGGTACGGTGGTACACATCACGGCCGGCTTTTCGGCACTGGCCTTCGCGCTGGCCGTGGGACCGAGAAAAGGGTTCGGAAGAGCGCCGATGGAGCCGCACAACATTCCCTACACCGTCCTTGGCGCGGGGCTGCTGTGGGTAGGTTGGTTCGGCTTCAACGCCGGCAGCGCCCTAGCTGCGAATGGCCTGGCCGTAAATGCGCTGGTCACCACGAATACAGCGGCGGCATCCGCCGTCCTCGTCTGGATGCTGTTGAGTTGGAGGGAAAACAAACCGAGCGTCCTGGGCATTGTCACCGGTGCCGTAGTTGGGTTGGTTGCCATTACGCCCGCGGCCGGCTTCGTGACGCCCCTGGCGGCCATCGCCATCGGCGGCATCGCGGCACCGATCAGCTACTATGCGATCCAGCTCCGGGAGAAGCTCGATCTGGATGAATCTCTGGACGTGTGGGCCTGTCATGGCATGGCCGGCACCTGGGGCGCGTTGGCCACGGGCCTATTCGCGACGGTGGCGGTTAACAGCGGCGCGGCTAACGGTCTGTTCTACGGTAACCCAGGGCAGCTCCTCGTTCAGTTGGCTTCTGTCACCGTCACAATCGTTTTTGCCTTCATTGTGACGTTTGGTCTGGCCAAGGCCCTGGATGCTACCATCGGGTTGCGGGTTTCGGAGAAGGAAGAACTTGTCGGCCTCGACATCAGCACGCACGGCGAGCGGGCCTACGCCTAGCCAGGCGGGCCTACGCCTAGCAGGGGGAAAACGGACAATGACTATGAAGATTGAAGCCATCATCCGCGAGGATAAACTCAACG
>CAZDTE010000103.1:3129-11223 GCA_964508275.1 uncultured Ardenticatenales bacterium | reverse complement strand
GCCTTGGCCCATTCTTTCTGCGAGAAACATGGAGGCTTGTTTCTTGGTAGATACGAATCGATGTCACCAGGCAAGGTTGCGATTCAGTTTGCTGTAAAGACGTTCTTCATGAAACGGGCTAAGCATACCACGAGGTGGGGGAGTTTGTCAAGTACAGGGGACAAGAGGAGCTACGGGAGTGATGCGCGCTGATCCCAGAGGCCTCCAACCCTTCTCCTGTTCCGCCTTGCAGGGCAGCCACGGGGAATGATTCAGAGCAGGCCTTCTAACGGAGTAATGACTATCCTTCCCGAGTGCAGGTCTACGTGCTGAATCACGTTGGCGATGGCCGGAATGAGGAACTCGCCTTGTGGCCCGCGAACGACATACACCTCGTTGCTTCCGGTGAAGATCACGTCAAAAACCTCACCGAGGTGTGCTCCCTGATCTGTGTAGACCTCCAGGCCAATGATCTGGAAGACGTAATACTCACCGTCTTCCAAAGGGGGGGCATCCTCGAAAGGGATCAACACGTTCTGTTGGCGAAGCGATTCTGCCTGCTCTCTGGTGTCAACATTTGCCAGTTTGAGGATCACGCCCCGGGGCTGAATCCGCACGGACTCGACCGGGTAGGGTACTGGGGGGTCACCAAGGAACAGCGTGTCCCTCTCCGGCAAGGTCGGCAGGTAATCTTCGAGGATGCGCACTTTCAGTTCGCCACGGAGCCCTCGCGGAGCCGACACTCGGCCTATCGTCAAGTGAGACGGGCTTGATTGGTCGTCTGGCGCTGTCAACCGATCTCCAGGTCCACACGGGTTCCTCTTCGTGTGCCCATCACACGGAGAAGCGTACGCATGGAGTTGGCCACTCGCCCGCGCTTGCCAATCACACGGCCTGTGTCTTGGCCATCAACACGGAGGCGAATCCTCACAAGCTTGTGTCGCTCGATGACGTCAACTCGAACGGCGTCTTCATTGTCTACCAGCGATTTGGCGATGAATTCAACCAGGTCCTTCATAAGCTCTGCCCATCCGTTGTGGTCGTTGACTCTCTTCAGGCAGAAGTAATAGGTCTTCAGATAATGATTTTGACACAGGGGTCTGTGCCGTCTGGCCGTGTCGGATTGAAAGCGGCGCTGGGCTGTCTCGTCAAGCCGCCAGAAGCGGCTGAATTCCTGCCGGGCAGTCGCTTGAGCGCCCTTGCAGTACAGCCAGTGACGGCTTCAGCCGGTCACGGCAGTCAGAAGTCCAAAACATTATCTGAACGTCTATACCTCCGCGTTGGTGGTGGTTTCTTCCGATGTAGCGTCCTCGGAAGCGATTGGCGGATGCGATTCAGCGGTTACATCCGATGAGGGTTCGAGATCTCCGGGATCGGCGGCCTCTTCCTCTAGCGCCTCGGCTTCCACGGTCGCCTGCTCAGTTTCGTCCAGTGAGGGAGGCAAGTCTGTCTCAGATCTGGCCAGTTCAACTTCGACCTCCTCCACGGGCTGAGGGGGGAAGAGGCTGTCCCAGTCCTCACCCGCTCGAAAACGGGCGAGTTTGTCCCAGGTTCCCATTTTTCGCAACATGCGATCAACCGGCTCCGTCGGCTGGGCACCCTGGGCGAGCCAATGCAAGGCGCGCTCCTCTTTGATGACGACGGTTGGCGGCTCTGTCCTTGGGTTGTAGTGCCCGATGTTCTCGATGAAGCGCCCGTCGCGCGGGGATCGCGAATCGGTTATCACGACTCGGTAGCTTGGTTGTTTCTTCGCGCCTACGCGGCGCAGACGGATCTTGACCATTCCTGTTCCTTCTCTCCTGGAAAATGCACTCCCCAGCGGTTGCGTCACGGCCATTGGCATGGGCCGCGGGAGACCGGCGCCAGGCCGCTGCTGAATCTGGTAACGACCGTGTGACAAGATATGTACGGTATTATAGCGTAGAACGCCGATATGTGCAACCTTGGGGGGGCAGAATTGGTGGGACGCGACGTGCGGGACTGACAAAAGAAGAAGGAATGGGGCGAAGCCTGGGCGGGGGGGAGGCTCGTCCCATTCCTTGCATTCTTGCCTCTTTCCCTGGGCAGGGGTGAATGAAACCCAGGTGCCGAGGTGTGGACACAAACGCAAATGCTGAGCTGAATGCATGAGCCCTGACACGAATTGTCCGGGGATGTGCACTCAGGGATAGTATATCACACGTGGACTGTCCTGTCATGCGGAAAATTACGTATCTTTCTGCTGTTTGTACGTAATATTACGTACGCGGGATACGTAAAATCACGTATGTGCCCCAACGTCTCGTAGCTTGGCGGCAATAGGGGTGAAGCACGGGGGGACGGATCGCCTTTGGGCGCAAGGGGATCAGGACTGCGGGAGCGCCAGGGGTTTGGGCGACTTGGTCAGGGGGGTGGCCGTGTTTACTTGCACCACGACCACGTCTTCGAGGCGGACGCCTCCCCAGCCAGGCACGTAAACACCAGGCTCAACGGTAACGACCATGCCGGTGCGGAGTTCATCATCGCTTTGCCAGTGCAGGCGCGGGCTCTCGTGTACGAACAGCCCCAGGCCGTGCCCCAGGCCGTGGCCGAAGTGCGCTTCGTGTCCCGCGTCGCGGATCACGTTGCGGGCCAGGGCGTCGGCCTCCGCTGCCGGTTGCCCGCCGTGTATGCCGTCCAAGGCGGTCTGCTGGGCACGCTGCACTAGTTCGAAGATGTCGGCCAGTTTTGTGGAGGGATCGCCGAGGCAAACCGTGCGGCTGAAGTCGGCGCAGTAGCGGTCCACCCGCGCGCCAAAGTCGAACAGGATCGGCTCGCCGCTCTGGACCGGGCGACCGGTGGGGTGTGCGTGGGGGAGGGCAGAATTGGGACCCGCAGCGACGATGGCCTCGAAGGCCAGGCCGTCGGACCCGTGCGTGCGCAGGAAAACCTCCAGGTCCCAGGCGATGTCGCGCTCGGTCATGCCCGGCCGCAACCGCTCCACGATGTGCGTGAACGCCCGATCGGTGAGGTCAACCGCCGCCTGAATCTTGGCGATCTCCTGTGCGTCTTTTACGGCACGCAGGTTTTCTACCAGGTTCGTGGTGGGAATCAGCGTGATGTCCGCGCCGAGTGTCTTCTGCCAGCGATCGTGCTGTGATACCGTAATCGTTTCGGCCTCGAAGCCCGCGCGCCGAATCCCGTGGTCACGGAGCAGGTCGGGCAGGAAGTCTTCGAAGCGGCCTTTTTGCCGGACGATCTTCAGGCGGGGCGCTTCCTGCTCGGCCTGTTCCCAATACCGGAAGTCCACAACGAGCAGTTCTTGAGAGGGGGTCAGAATCACCACGCCTGCGGATCCGGTGAAGCCGGTCAGGTAGTAGCGGTTCTCGTTCTGCGTGATCAGCAGGGCATCGAGATCGTTTTCCGGAAGGACAGACCGCAGGCGGGCGATGCGGTCTTCTATCATGGCGTCTCCGTTCAGGGTGGCGATCAATTGCCGTTCCAGCTAGAGGATCTGCGAGAGGAACAGTTTGGTTCGATCCTCTTGGGGATGGTCAAAGATCTGCACAGGCGTGCCTTCTTCAATGATCGTGCCGCCGTCAAAGAAGATCATGCGATCACAGACCTCTCTGGCAAAGCCCATTTCATGAGTGACTACGATCATGGTCATGCCCGATGTGGCCAACTCGCGCATGACGTCGAGCACCTCTTTGATCATTTCGGGATCGAGGGCTGACGTCGGTTCGTCGAAGAGCATGATTTTGGGTTGCATCGCCAGGGCACGGGCAATGGCGACTCGCTGCTGTTGGCCGCCAGACAGTTGGGCCGGGTACTTCTGGGCCTGTTCGGGTATGCCCACGCGTTCCAGCAGCTCAGAGGCCAGGTTTTCGGCCTGCTCCTTCGGAGACTTGCGCACCCAGATCGGACCTAACGTGATGTTTTGTAGAGCGGTCAGGTGGGGAAAGAGGTTGAATGACTGAAAGACCATGCCCACCTCGCTGCGGATGGCTTCGATGTTCCGGATGTCGTTGGTAAGCTCAATGCCATCCACAACGATGTCACCCTTTTGGTGCTCTTCCAGCCGGTTGATGGTCCGGATGAAGGTTGACTTCCCTGAACCGGAAGGGCCAAAGATCACGACGACTTCCCTTGTCCGTACCGTCGTGGTTACGCCGCGAAGCACGTGGAAGTCGCCGAACCACTTGTGTACGTCCCGGCAGATGATGATGTCTTCGGTGCCGTTTCGTTTTTCGTCGGTCATTCGATCTCTCCGATCTGTGGCTGGCAGTCACCCCAGCAATCTAGCGCTCACCAACGCCCAGGGCTGTTTCCAACTTCCGGCTGGCGTATGACATGGAGTAGGTGAAGACCCAAAAGACGAGCGCGATGAAAAGGTAGACCTCTGTCTGTTGGCCGATCCACTTCACGTTTCCGAGGATGATCGCCTTGCCGATGCCGAGGATCTCCAGCAGGCCGACGATGACGGCCAGGGTCGTATCCTTGAACAGGCTGATGAATTGGCCAACGATGGCCGGGATCACGGCCCGCAGCGCTTGCGGCAGAATGATGAGCAGCATTGTCAGCGGGCCGCTGAGCCCGATGGCCTGAGCCGCTTCAACCTGGCCTTCGGGCACAGCTTGCAACCCACCGCGGACGTTCTCCGCCATGTAGGCCGCGCTGAACAAGGTCATCGCCAGCAGGGCCCGCAGGACGCGATCGACTCGTATGTCTTCGGGCAGGAAGAGTGGAAGTATGATCTGTGCCATGAACAAGATGGAGACCAAAGGCACGCCACGAACCAGTTCGATGAATAGAATGCTGAAGAGCTTGACTACCGGCAGGCCACTGCGACGCCCCAGTGCCAGGAGCACGCCCATGGGGAACGAGGCGACGATACCGATCAGCGCCAGGAGGAAGGTGAGCAGCAAGCCACCCCACACGCCAGTTCCCACCAGGGGCAAACTTGAGCTGCCCTGAAACCCGTGCAGCATGATCATGGTCACGAAGAAAGACAGAATCCATGCGGTCAGCACCCGGCGAGGTTTGCCGAGTGGGGTGCGGGCCACAAAGAATCCGAGAATGACAGCGGCTGGGTTGGCCAGAAGCCACAGCCGGCCTTGGATGCTCAAGACATCGAGCCCCACGGGCAAGAGGGCCGGGGCCCCCAGGCCGATGGCGATGGCCAGCGCGAATGAGCGGACCGTCCCGCCCCAAACGCCCCAGGAGACCCCAAAGAGAAAGGAAACCAGAGCTACGCAGAGCCCTATACGCCACAACGCTTCGGCCGGGTACTGTCCGACCATGAAGAGTTTGAGGTTCAATGTGATTGGACTCCAGTCTGCCGAGAACAGAATCCAGGTCACGACTCTGGTTAACGCCACGTAAATGATCCACAGGGCGAACAGGGTAAGGACGGCGTTGTACCAGGTATTGAAGAGGTTTCTCCTCAACCAGCCAATGGGACCGACGGTGGCAGGCGGGGGTTTGATGGTCTCGGTTGCTGGGTTCATAGCTAACGCTCGGCGAATCGCATACGGCGATTGTAAATGTTTCCGATAATGGCGTAGGTCAAACTCATGGCCAGATAGGCGACCATTATCATGATGAAGGTCGGTACTGCTCGCCCCCCTTGGTTGATCATTATCCTGCCCACACTGAAGAGATCTGGGTAGCCGATGGCGATGGCCAGGCTAGAGTTTTTGGTGAGATTCAGGTACTGGCTGATCAGCGGGGGGATGACAACCCGCATGGCCTGGGGGAGGATCACCAGGCGCAGCGTTTGCAGGTAGCTCAGGCCCACGGCCCGCGCGGCCTCCACCTGGCCCCGTGGCACGGCCATGATTCCGGCGCGCACGATCTCGGCGATGAAGCTCGCGGTGTAGAGCACCAGTCCTGCCAGGAGGGAAGCGAATTCGGGCGTCATGCGCAAGCCGCCCTGAAAGTTGAAGCGCCCCATGGCCGGCACTTCCCGGATGAGGGGGCTTTGATCGACCATGAGCCACCCCAATGCCGGTATGAGCAGCAGCACGATGCCGGCGGACAGGATTGGGTAGGTGGACCGGCCGGTGCGCATCTGGTAGCGGGTCAGCACAATACCCAGAACTGTGGCCAGCAGCAAGCCAGCCAGGACATAGAAGATCCAGTGACGGAAGGTGGGCGATGGTTTTGCCCACACCATGTAGACGCCCCGGTTGCTCAAGTATAGGGGGCCGGGCCAGCGGATGCTGTCTTGGACCCGCGGTAGTTTTTGGAAAATGGCGAAGTACCAGAAGAATAGTTGGACCAGGAGCGGAACGTTGCGTATGATTTCGATGTAGGTGCTGGCGAGCTTGCTGATCAGCCAGTTGGAAGAAAGCCGCGACACCCCCACGATGGTGCCCAGAATCGTAGCCAAGAGGATGCCTACGAGGGCCACCTTGAGCGTATTCAGAATCCCTACCCAGAAGGCATACTGGAAGGAGTTGGCCTCTGTGTAAGGGATGGCCGATTCGGCGATGGGGAAACCAGCCGCCTCGTTCAGGAAGTCGAAGCCCAAAGCCAGCCCTCGCCGTTCCGCAGCCCCCAGCACGTTGCGAACGAAGAAGACGACAAATGTGATCACGATGACGGCGGAGACGACCTGGGCAACAGCACGCAGTACGCGAACATCCCGCCAGAGGGGGATGCCCTGATAGGTTAGAATACTAGAGCGAGAATGTTGGCTCATAGGCGATAATGGGTAGGCAGGTGCGGCGGTTAATGATCTCGCCGGCCGCACCTGCCTGGTGCGGCGATCACGGAATAGTGAGTTCCAACGCTTGGATCATCCCGTGATTAGGTTACCGTAGAGGTGGTGCGTATATCAGACCACCATTCGTCCAAAGGTTGTTGAGGGCACGCGGAAGTGTGAATGCGTCGCCATCCGGTCCCATGTAGCGATCATAAATCTCGCCGTAGTTGCCCACAGCCTTGATCACGTCCACAGCAAAGCCTGGATTCAAGCCCAGGTCTGCCTGGCCGAACTCGCCCTCCGCACCCAACATGCGCCGAATCAAGATGTTGTCGCTGTTCACCATCTCTGCTACGTTCGCCTGGGTGACACCCAGCTCCTCTGCATTGATCAACGTGTACATGACGGTCTTCACCACATCAAACCACTGATCGTCGCCATGCGGAACCACGGGGGTCAGCGGCTCCTTGGAGATGGTCTCTGGCAGGATCACGTGGGCCTCCGGGTCGCCTAACCCGCTCCGGATGGCCGCCAATTGCGACTTATCGCTGGTGGTGGCGTCGCAGCGACCTTCTTCATAGGCCCCGTAGACCGAAGCTGTGTCCTCGAAGACCACGGTGTGCAGTTCCATATTGTGCTGCCGGAAGAAGTCGGCCAGGTTCAGCTCGGTGGTCGTGCCGCTGGTCACACAGACGGTGGCCCCGTCCAGGTCGAGTGCGCTGGTGAAGCCGAGGTCCTTGCGGGTCATGAAGCCCTGGCCATCGTAGAACATGGTGATTGTGTAGTTGCCCCATTGGGCGTCACGGGTGGACGTCCAGGTCACGTTCCGGGACAGCATGTCGTTCTCACCAGACTGGACCGCCGGGCCGCGCTCCGCCGCGGTGATGGGGACGATCTCTACAGCCGCCGGGTCGCCGAAGATGGCGGCAGCCACAGCTCGGCAGAGGTCAATGTCGAAGCCAACGTTGTTGCCCGCCGCATCCAGGTAGCCAAAGCCGGCGAGGTCGGTACGGCCGGCGCAGATCAGTTTGCCTCGCGCTTTGACCGTTTCCATCCGGCTGGCCATCGCCGCCGGCGCCTCGGTTTCCACGATGCGGGTCACCTCCATCGGAACTTCCTTCTCGACGATGCGGGTGACCTCCACTTCCTTGGTCTGCTGTGCCCCTTGCTGGCAGGCGGCCAGTAGGGTGACTAGCACCAGCAGGCTTGCCAGCACCAATAGTCTCTTCCGGTTCATGTTCTCTCCTCCTTGTTTATCTTTATGCGCACTGCTCAATCTGAGCGATCCGAAAGGCCAGGGTTCAATCTCTTGTCCTCACCTCCTCCCCAGGATTGCATACGGCGATTTCCCCTTCGGGGACTGGTCGAAGGGACATCGTGTGCGCCAAGGAGTCCGACTGCCGGGCAACCGAAACGCCGACGCGGTACAGGCTGACGTCTGGCGGTCG
>CAZDTE010000103.1:0-3029 GCA_964508275.1 uncultured Ardenticatenales bacterium | reverse complement strand
CGTCTGGCGGTCGCCAGCAGAGCCTTTCTTCGCTGTTGGCCTACCCGAAGAGCACAACAGGTGACTGATTAGAGAATAGCACGGGAGGAAAGTGCACCGACTCGTCCCGCACTGCCCGATGATCGTCCGTCTTTGGATAGGAAGTCGCCCGTGTTTCCTGCTGCGCAAGCGGGGAGCCTCCAGGTGGCCGGAGTCGAAACCCTTGGGACCAATTATATCACAATGGGCCAAGATTGCAAGTAGGGCTTTCTTACTCTCCGAGGGCCAGATTCTGTGCTGGTTTGTTCTCCATCTGCACCGTCGCGAGCTGGGACGCTGGCTCCAACAGGATCAACCACTCCGAGGTGCCGCTGTGGGCAGCATGTTGCAGGGCCTGCAAAGCTGTCGTGCGGGGGTCGCGTCCCATTCGCAGTTGCTGTTCCACGGTGTCTCGCGGAAAGGGCCAGGAATCGCTGCCGTCGTCCTGGAATTCGGACGCGAGCTCCCCTTGCAGAATGAAGGTCGGGGGATCGAACAGAAACCCGTCCTCGTTTTCCTGCACCGCGTAGTGGTAAGCCGACATCTCCACTCGCTGGGCGTGCGGAACCTTGCCGTCGCCGAGCATGACGACGGCCCCACCGGTTCGTGGGGTGGCGAGTAACAGGGTCAACGATGTTGCTTCATCCGTGGCGTATTGCAGAACCTGGCGCGCCAGGAAGGTTGCCGGTACGCCGTCGGCGGTCACATCGGGCGTGGAAACGCCGGCAACGGTGACGGCCAGTTTTGCCTGATTGAAGCCGGCGACCGTACCGACCACGCCGGGCCAGGTGATGGAGAGGAAAGGGGTTCCAGTGGCCGGATGAGCAATCACGATGATGGGCTCTGTCCCGTACGGCCCGGCCCCGTCCGCCGGCAGGAGCTGTGCCAGCCGCAGCTCTCGATCTGCCATGACCACTCCCCAGGCAGCGAAACCTGGGCCACCGGGCAGAGGGCGCGCGCGCGATGTTGTGGAAGGGTCGGATACCTGGGTCGGCCTGGAGCGGCAGCGCAAGCTCAGGTGGTGCAGACCCGCCCCCTCCGGAAGTCCCTTGGCCAGTGGTGGCCGGAAGGAGTCCAGAACCGAGCTTTCCGGCGGCGGCAAGGACCACTGCCGTCCGCCGATCACCTGTCTAACACCGTTGCCTGTTTCCCTGTCGGCCAGGAAGCTTGCCAACAAGTTCCAGGCCAGGAGTTCGTGGTAGGGAAGGCCGGCGCCATCGGCAATACCCTGGATTTCCTGGCGCAGGGCGGTGGGCAGGTGTGGGTCCACGCGTCGGGCGTAGGCGAGAATCAGTGAGTGGGACGCTTGACCCTCCCAGACCACCTTGCTAAGGAGTTGATCCCTGAGGAGCGCGCGTAGGTCTTCGCGCAGCAGTGCGCCGTGTTGGAAACCGACCTGGTAGGGGCTGCCGGATACGCGAAGTATGCGAACTCCGGACTGAAACCCCAGGGAGGCAGGCTTCGTGGCCGTTCCCTCAATTCCGGGTAACACCGGCAGGGGGGGTATGATTAGGAGTGCCGCTACCACAATGAACAGCGCACGCCGAACCAGCGTCGATGCCGTCACGCGGTTCTTATGGATGGGAATACCGGGAACAGAGGGCCTTGTCATGGAGTACGTTTTGTGTTACAATAGGGACAAAGTGAAGCGCACATTGGAGTCTGGGTTGCGAACTTCCGGCTCGAACCATAGGGGTTGGTCACCGCAAGCAGGCGAGGGGCGTTGAGGAACCGAGGTGGTTTTGTCCCCAGCTTCTGGGACGTGCGAGTGGGTTCTTTCATAAGGAGAGGGTATGGCAAAGGAAAGCGAAAAGCTGCTGGTTGATGGCACCGTTGTTGAAGCGTTGCCAAACACAATGTTCCGTGTCGAGCTTGAGGATGGGCACCGATTATTGGCCTATCTTTCAGGCAAGATGCGGAAGTACTACATCCGCGTTCTGTTGGGTGACCGGGTACGGGTCGAGATATCGCCGTACGATCTGGAACGGGGGCGGATCGTCTATCGCTACAAGGGTAAGGCCGCCGCCAAGGCGTAACCGGTTCCTTGTGGCCAAGACACCGGCCTTGGTTTGGCGAGACGTCGTGGGTTCAGGCAGATCGTCAAGAAGGAGGCAACTCCAGCACTGGGGGAGGGCCTCCAAATCAGGGGAACTACCGACTGTCATTTGTGTGGGTATACGACGCGAGATTCTGTAAGACAAGAGTCGCTTCCTCTTCTCCAACAGCCTTCGGGTCCTCAGCCACCACGTTTGGTGTTATTGAGTAGCTCTTCCATCTCCACCATGGTGTCCTGCAATGTCTGAAACTGGTTCACATCCAACAATACGGCGACGGCCCGGCCGTACTGGGTGATAACCAGGGGACGCTGCGTCTTCTGTATCTTCTTGATGACCTGGGCAGCACGGAGGCGTAGCTCGGAGATTGGCAGGACGTCCTGAACTAGATCGATTCTCGTTGCCATTTATACACCCTTTCCTTGAAAATATTTCGTTCATTCGGACTGCTCTATATTATACCATGAATCTATCATTGGGTCAAGGGGCACACCAAAATTGACCAAAATTGAAGGGCCTTTTTTCTACCATTGTTGGAAAGTTTATCGCTGAAGGATGGTATCATCTCAATAACTTGGGGACCGCCCCCGGCCCCGCCCCCTCAGTCCCCCCCAACTTTGGGGGCTAGGGGGGCTGGGGAGAGCACATGCCCCCCAAAGTTAGGGGGGCCTGACGTCCTGCTCACCCCGAAGCCCACATGAGCCAGATACGAAGGATGGCCATAAACTTGGTGCGATATTGGACGGGGGATGACGGGCCCGCGCAAGCGTTCAGGGACTACCCCGGAAACATCTGCTTCACTCTCTATCTTGCCACGGATTACACAGATTTTCACGAATTTCTTGTTTTTCCGTGTTAGGGAACTCCAAGAAAATAGTTCTCCCAAACAGATTCTCGATGCAGCCCACAATAGATCGAAGAAGCAATCTACAGGGGAGTTCCTTGGGCTTTTCCACC
>CAZDTE010000102.1:0-11254 GCA_964508275.1 uncultured Ardenticatenales bacterium | reverse complement strand
GGGGCGCGCAGAACGCAACACGCAGCATGGATTTCACGCCAACGCGGCTGACCGCTGATGGCTGGCGGATGGCTACCAGTACTAACCCGAGGGGGCAGGATGGCGAGACAGAAGATACGAATCCGACTCAAAGCTTACGATCATCGCTTACTTGATCAATCGGCCAGGCAAATCGTCGAATCGGCCGAGCGGTCGGGGGCGCGAGTCGTGGGGCCTGTGCCGTTGCCAACGCGTATCGAGAAGTTCACGGTGGTTCGTTCACCTTTCATTGACAAGGACTCTCGCGAACAGTTGGAGATTCGGACTCACAACCGTCTGATTGACGTTGTTGATCCCGATTCCAAAACGATTGACAACCTCATGAAGCTGAATCTTCCGGCCGGTGTTGATATTGAGATCAAGTTGTAGGCACAGCGGCCTCCTTGGGCACTGTTGACCGAAAACTCGACAGTTACCAGATTCCCTTCTCCAGCCCGTGCCAGCTATGGCGGTGATTGGATGGCCAGGGACAGGGAGCTTGGAGGAACCATGAAAGGTATCCTGGGCAAAAAGGTGGGCATGACGCAGATATTTGATGAGTCCGGAGAAGTCATTCCAGTGACCATCGTAAAAGCCGGGCCCTGCTTCGTGACCCAGATCAAGACGAAGGATCGGGACGGATATAGAGCGATCCAAGTGGGATTTGAGGAAACTAAACAAGAACGTCTCACGCGCCCAGAGCAGGGACACCTCCGAAAGTCGGGGGTATCCCCACTCCGTCACCTGCGAGAGATTCGCGTGGATGACGTTTCTCCCTACCAAGAGGGCCAACGCCTCGAGGTCAGCCAGTTCAAGGTGGGGGATCGGGTGGACGTAGTCGGAACGTCGAAGGGGCGGGGGTTCGCCGGGGTGGTGAAACGTCACGGGTTCCGCGGTGGCCCAAAAACCCACGGCCAATCCGACCGGCTCCGTGCGCCGGGATCGATCGGCGCAGGTACGACACCGGGGCGTGTCTTCAAAGGGATGCGAATGCCCGGCCGGATGGGAAACCAGCGGGTCACGGTCCAGAATCTACGAGTCGTCTTGGTGGACCCGGAACGCAATCTGCTGGCCGTGCGTGGAGCCGTGCCTGGTGCGCGTGGCGGTATGGTGATGATACGCGAGGCGATCAAGCGACGCAAGGGAGCGTAGGGCGGAGAGCGCGGGGTGGAGAAGCGTGAACGTGCAAACGCAACACGCAATACGAATACGTACCACGCATTACGGTAGGAGCGACAGAGGATGAAAGTACCGGTGTATGCTGTGAACGGCGAGGTGGTCGACGAGGTGGAGCTGCCTGCCGACGTCTTCGGGATAAGGCCCAATGTGCCCGTAATGCACCAGGCATTGGTGCGCCAGCAAGCCAACGCAAGGCAGGGGACCCGCAAGACGAAGACCCGGGGCGAAGTGGCGTACAGCGGCCGCAAGGTCTGGCGACAGAAAGGCACAGGCCGCGCCCGACACGGCTCGCGCCGCGCACCGATTTTTCGGGGAGGCGGGGTTACTTTCGGGCCACGGGTGCGCAGCCATCGCAAGAAGATGCCCAACAAGATGCGGCGTTTGGCTCTCCGGTCTGCTCTTTCGGTGAAAGCGGCGGAATCCCAAGTGATCGTTCTGGATCAGATTGAGTTCGAACAACCGAAAACCCAGGAGATGGTCTCGCTCCTCGCCCATCTCGATCTCCACGAGAGCGTCCTGATCGCCATGCCGGAGAACGACTGGGCGGTGGAGAAATCGGCTGCCAACCTGGGGGACGTGAAGACCCTGCGCGTCCAGTACCTGAATGTTGCCGATTTGCTGGGGTACGAGTATCTGCTCTTGCCCCGGCGTTCACTGGAGATGATTGCGGAGACGTGGGGTACCCAGAACTGAAGGAGCGGGCCATGCACATATACGAGGTCTTGCGACGTCCAGTCGTGACAGAAAAGAGCATGTTCCAGGCCGATCTGGTCAATCAGTACACGTTTGAAGTGGATCGGCGGGCGACAAAGCAACAAGTCAAGGAGGCCGTAGAAACGGCGTTTGATGTTACGGTGATGAAGGTCAACATTATGCGCTGTGTGGGCAAGAAACGCCGCTGGGGGCGGCGTGTCACCCGGACGCCTTGGTGGAAGAAAGCAATCGTCACCCTGGCGGAGGGAGATAGCATCCAGTTCTTCGAAGGGGTCTGATAGGCGGGCAGGGAGATAGCGTAATGGCAATAAAAACATACAAACCAACCTCTCCGGGCCGTCGCGGAATGAGCGGTTTTACCTTCGAGGAGATCACGAAGGGAAAACCGGAACGGAGTCTGGTGCGGGGCAAACCGAAGAGGGCCGGCCGTAACTTCCGGGGGAAGATCACGGTACGGCACCGGGGTGGTGGCGCAAAGCGCAGGTATCGCCAGATTGATTTCCGCCGGGACAAGATTGGCATCCCGGCACGCGTGGCAGCCATCGAGTATGATCCGAACCGTTCGGCCCGTATTGCCCTGTTGCACTACGCGGATGGTGAGAAGCGCTACATCGTTGCTCCCCAGGGAGTGATGGTTGGAGACACGCTGACGTCCGGTTCTGATGCGGACATTCGTCCGGGCAATTCGATGCCGTTGGCCACCATGCCGACGGGGACGATGATTCACAACATTGAGTTGTACCCTGGTCGCGGTGGCCAGTTAGTGCGCGCTGCGGGCACGTCTGCCCAACTGGTGGCCAAGGAGGGCAACTATGCTCACGTGCGGTTGCCTTCTGGTGAGGTGCGGTTGGTCTCTGTCCGTTGCACGGCAACCATCGGGCAGGTGGGCAACGTGGATCACGGGAATATCAATCTGGGCAAGGCCGGTCGAAAGCGGTGGCAGGGATGGCGACCGACAACACGCGGTTCGGCCATGACGCCTCGCGACCATCCTCACGGCGGAGGGGAGGGGAAGGCCCCGATCGGCCGGCCAGGCCCGGCCACTCCGTGGGGGAAGCCCGCTTTGGGCAAGCGCACGCGTCGCAACAAGCGCACGGGCAAATACATCGTGCGGCGGCGTGGAAAGAGGCGGTAGCTGGACATGACTGAGAGTAAGGAGGGCGTCCGTGGCTAGATCGCTGAAGAAAGGGCCGTTTGTGGATCCCAAGCTAATGAAGCGGATCGAATCGATGAACGCGAGTGGTGAGAAGCGCGTCATTCGAACCTGGTCTCGCGCGTCAACGGTTTTTCCCGACATGGTGGGGCACACGATAGCGGTACACGATGGTCGGCGACACGTGCCGATCTACATCACGGAGAACATGGTGGGGCACAAGCTCGGCGAGTTCGCACCGACGCGCACCTTTCGCGGCCACATACGAGACAAGAGGACGAAAGCACGTCGGGAGGCATAGGCAAGGATGGAAACCGAGTATTTTGAGGTAAGAGCAGTCGCCAAGCATATTCACATGTCTCCGCGCAAAGCGCGGCGAGTGGTGGACGTTGTGCGGGGCATGGATGTGGCGGAGGCACTCGACCAATTGAGCTTCATGCCGCAGGCAGCGGCCATTTCGGTCAGCAAGCTGATCCGGTCGGCGGCGGCGAATGCTGAGGAGAACGATGGCTGGTCCGCGGACGAGCTGTACGTCGCCGATATCCGAGCCGACGACGGTCCCCGGCAGAAACGGTATCGCTTTGCCGCGCGAGGGCGCATCAAGCAGATTCTGAAACGTTCCACGCACATCACGGTGGTGTTGCGAGAACGAGAGGCCATTGGTGGCCGATAACGGTGGTCGGTGATCCAAAATCGGTTGGCCGTTCGCTGATGATCGCTGATCATCGATTACGGATTACCGGCTGTCTACGGAGGAGATGACCTTGGGACGCAAAGTTCATCCATATGGTTTTCGATTGGGCGTAATCAAGAACTGGAAAGCGCGCTGGTACGCGGAGGGCGAGGAGTATACACGCCACCTTCACGAGGACTTGAAGGTCCGCGATCTTGTGCGCGGGAAGATGATGCGCGCCGGAATCGCCGATGTGGAGCTGGAGCGCTTCCCTAACCAGGTGTCGGTGACGGTTCATGCTGCCAGGCCGGGCATCATCATCGGACGCAAGGGCGCCAGCGTGAATCAGCTCAAGGAGGACATGGAAGCGCTTACGGGGAAACGTGTGCGCATAGATGTCCGCGAAGTGGAGTCTCCGGACACCAACGCCCGCCTGATCGCGCAAAACATCGCCAGCCAGTTGGAGCGCCGTATCTCGCACCGCAGAGCCATGAAGCAAGCGATTACGCGAGCGATGCGGGACGGTGCCCAGGGAATCAAGATCGTTTGCAGCGGACGGTTGGCCGGCTCGGAGATGGCACGCCGGGCGATCGTGCATGAAGGGCGCGTCCCGCTACATACCTTGCGGGCAGATATTGACTATGCCCTGGAGGAGGCGCGGACGACGCATGGGCGGATTGGTGTGAAAGTCTGGGTTTATAAAGGAGATGTCCTGCCTAAGCAGGAAGAAGCACTGTGATTGGGTGGTGATGACATCATGCTAATGCCAAAACGCGTAAAACACCGGAAGGTGCATCGGGGAAGACGGAAAGGCCGGGCAAGCCGCGGAAACAGGGTACACTTCGGGGAGTTCGGCTTGCAGGCCCTGGAGGCAGCCTGGATCACAGGGCGACAGATTGAGGCAGCGAGGCGAGCGATTGTCCGTTATATGCGGCGTGGCGGCAAAGTCTGGATTCGCATTTTCCCATACAAGCCGGTGACCAAACGAGCGGCCGAAACGCGCATGGGTAGCGGCAAGGGAGCCGTTGACCAGTGGGTGGCGGTAGTCAAGCCAGGGCACATGCTCTTTGAGATCGGCGGCGTCCCTGACGAGGTGGCGCGGGAAGCGATGCGTCTGGCCAGCTATAAACTCCCGATTCGCACCCAGTTCGTAGCCCGCCACGAGCGCATTGGCGGTCAGGAGGGATAGCTGTGGACGCTGCCGAGATTCGCCAGATGAGGGTGACGGAGATTCAACAGGAGATCGACAACCATTACCAGGAATTGTTCAACCTGCGATTTCAGTTGGCCGCCCGGCAGTTGGTGAATACCAACCGTGTCAAGCAGGTAAAACGTGAGATCGCGCGGATGAAGACAATCCTGCGCGAGTATGAGTTGTGGTCCCAGGAGGAGTCGGCGTGAGAGAACGACGGAAGGTTTTGACAGGACGTGTCGTCAGCGACAAGATGGACAAGACAGTCGTCGTTCAGGTGACCAGGCAAAAGCGGCACCGCTTGTATGGCAAGGTGATCCGGGTCGCCAAGAAGTATAAGGCGCATGACGAACATAACCGGGCGGCTACCGGCGATGTCGTGCGCATCCAGGAGTGCCGACCCATCAGTCGGGGGAAGCGCTGGGTAGTTACCCGCATCCTTGAGCGAGTGGGGTAATTGAGAAACTTCTGGGGGAGGACCCAGTATGATTCAACAAGAAAGCCGCCTGCGGGTGGCAGACAACACGGGCGGTCGAGAGATTCTTTGCATCAAGGTTCTGGGAGGGACGCGTCGTCGCTACGCCTCGGTCGGCGACGTGATCGTCGCCACGGTCAAACAAGCCGTACCGGGAGGTTCGGTGCGGAAAGGGGACGTGGTCCGTGCGGTGATTGTGCGTACGGCCAAGGAGTATGGCCGGACAGACGGATCCCACATCCGGTTCGATGAGAATGCGGCCGTGATACTGGATGATGCACGGAACCCAAAAGGGACGCGCATCTTTGGGCCGGTGGGACGCGAACTACGTGAGAAGGGCTTCATGAAGATCGTGTCTCTTTCCCCGGAAGTGCTATAGAAAAAGGGAAGGGTTCATGAGGATTCGCGAAGGGGATATGGTCGAGGTCGTGGCCGGCAATTGGGTTGGCGAACGGGGCAAAGTGCAGCGTGTCGTACGGGGACGCAAGAGTAAGGGGCGACTGGTTGGTCAACGAGACCGGAACCGGGACCGGGTAGTGGTCGAGGGTTTGAACTTGATTACCAAACATCAGCGGCCAACCGGCCAGGTGCGTACCCAGACCGGCCGCATCCAGCTTGAAGCGCCCATCCATGTGTCTAACCTGGCGCTGGTCTGCCCACACTGCAACGAGCATACACGGGTGGGCATTACGCGTACGCCAGACAACCGGCGCGTGCGCACATGTAAGAAGTGTGGGCAATTCATTGACAGATAGTAATGCGTAAGGCGTGAGACGCACGAGGGAACTTGACCTGTTACGAGTCGCCTTTCACGCAGGGCGTGTCCTGTATGAGGAAATGAACAATGGCTAGACTAAAGGATTCCTACAACGAGCGTTCTGTTCCGGCTCTGGTGGAGGCCTTTCAATACAAGAACGTGATGCAGGTGCCGCGCGTTAGAAAAGTGGTGGTCAACGTTGGCTTAGGCGAAGCGCTGCAGAACGCCAAAGCGCTAGACGCGACGACGCGGGACATCGAAACGATTACCGGGCAACACCCCGTGATCACCCGGGCGCGGCGCTCCATTGCTACCTACCGGCTGCGAATAGGTAACCCGATCGGAGCAAAGGTGACCTTGCGCGGAGATCTGATGTGGAATTTCCTGGACCGCCTGATCAACCTGGCCCTGCCTCGTCTGCGAGACTTCCGAGGGGTTTCGCCCGATGCCTTCGATGGGCACGGGAACTACACCTTGGGTCTGCACGAGCAGTTGGTCTGGCCAGAGATAGACTACGACGACATTGATAAGATCCGAGGTATGGAGGTCAGCATCGTCACGACGGCCAATTCTGACGATGAGGGACGACAACTGCTGGCCTTGCTGGGTATGCCGTTCAAGCGGGTGTAGTCTACACTAACTGCGAGATTACCGTAAGGAGGACCTTTGGCTAAGAAAAGCTCAATCGCCAGAGAACGACGTCGCAAGTATGAGACACGGGTGCGAAACCGCTGTCGCCTGTGTGGCCGCCCCCGGGGGTACATGCGTCGATTCGGTATGTGCCGTATCTGTTTCCGGAAGCTGGCTATGGAAGGCAACATCCCCGGTATCGTAAAGTCAAGCTGGTAAGCCCCGTGTGGCGCTGGGCGTGAGTCGTAGAGCGACTTCGTACTCGTGAACGCCTAGCGCTTTACGATGAGTGAAACGTAATCCGTACTGCGTAATCGTTGATCGGGGAGGTTTGGTGGATTGCATTTTGCAAAGCAGACAATACGAAGCACGCATCACGGATGACGTATCACGTTTTACGTACGTAGGAGTAAACAACCATGACGAACAGTGACCCAATCGCCGATATGTTGACTCGCATACGGAATGCCCAGATGGCATTTCACGCGTATGTGCCGGTCCCGTCGTCCAATGTGAAGCGCGCTATCGCTCAGATACTGGTGGACGAAGGATATATCCGACGCGTTGACACGATAAAGACCAGCCCACAACCGACGTTGCGTCTTTGGCTGAAGTACTACGTTGAGGGCAAGAAGAAGAAGCCCGTCATCAGTGGCCTGAAACGGGTGAGCAAGCCAGGGCGACGCATCTACAAAGGGAAGGCGGAGATTTCCTGGGTGTTGAGCGGTATGGGCGTGGCCATCGTTTCTACGTCTCGGGGCGTGGTGACCGACCGGAAAGCACGGCGGCTGGGCCTGGGAGGCGAGATCCTCTGTGAAGTCTGGTAGGAGGTAGATGACATGTCTCGAGTGGGACGATTGCCGATACCGATTCCCGAAAGTGTCACAGTGACGATTCGGAAGAATGAGGTTTCGGTGCAGGGCCCCAAGGGTGAGTTGCGACGGGCATTCCATCCCGATATGACCATCCGGCAGGAGGACAACCAAGTCTTGGTGACTCGACCGACGGACCAACGCAATCACCGGGCGCTCCATGGCCTGACTCGCGCTCTGCTGGCGAACATGGTTCGGGGCGTGTCCGAGGGGTTTCGGAAACGTCTGGTGATGGAAGGGACCGGATATCGGGCCGAGCAGCAAGGGGATGATCTGGTGCTCAATGTGGGACTATCCCACACCACGAAGTTCTCGCCTCCGCCAGGGATCACGTTCTTCGTGGAAAAAGGATATCGTGCCTTTACGGTCTCCGGAGTTGACAAAGAGCTAGTGGGAGAGATTGCGGCCCAGATTCGTCGCGTACGTCCGCCGGAACCATACAAGGGGAAGGGTATTCGCTACGAGGATGAAACCGTTCTCCGGAAAGCCGGCAAGAGTGGCAAGGTGGTGTGACGGTAGTCGGGGCGATCGCAGGGAGTAGGGAGCAGGAAGTGGGGAGCAGGGAAGGGCGCTCATCCCACACCCCCGCTCACATCAGAAACTCCAAGACACAGGTTTGCTGTTTTGAAGATAGAGGTAAGTGTGGATGAGCAAGAGAAATAGCCGCGCGGAAATGCGTCGTCGAAGACACCGCCGTGTGCGCAAGAAGTTGGCCGGTTGGCCAAATCGCCCTCGGCTAAATGTGTTCCGCAGCCTGAATCACATCTATGTGCAAGTGATTGACGATGAACAGGGACACACCTTGGCGACTGCCTCGACTCTGGACCCCGATGTGCGGGAAGAAACCGATGGTGTGCCCAAGGTCGAACAGGCCAGACGTGTGGGGCTGGCAATCGCGAGTCGAGCAAAGGCCAAGGGTATCGAGCAGGTGGTTTTTGATCGGGGGGGATACAAGTATCATGGCCGCGTAAAGGCCCTTGCTGAGGGGGCTCGTGAGGGCGGCCTGATATTCTAGTGAGGAGGGTACATGGCCAGGCGTAATCGGCAGGATCGGGAAGCAAACGAATTCGACGAGCGCATTATCAGCATCATCCGCACGGCAAAGGTCGTGAAAGGCGGGCGAAGGTTCGGCTTTCGGGTGGTTGTCGTGGTTGGGGATCGGCAGGGAAAGGTCGGCCTTGGCGTTGGCAAAGCACGTGAAGTGCCGGAGGCGATTCGCAAGGGCATCGAGAAAGCGCGACGCTCGATGATTGAAGTCCCGCTGGTGGGCAACACAATCCCCCACCCTCTTTTGGCGGAGTTTGGTGCCGCCAAAGTGATCATGAAACCGGCGTCACCGGGCACGGGTGTGATCGCCGGTGGTGGTGTACGTGCCGTCGTGGAGATAGCAGGCATTCGCGACATCCTGACCAAGTCTCTTGGTAGCAACAACTCGCTGAACGTGGCGCGGGCTACGATGAAGGGCCTGTCTGAGCTGAAGACGATCGAGCAGGAAGCAGCCCGTAGGGGGAAAGATGCAAAGGATGTGTCTCCTGTGTGGTGGAGGGACGAGCGTGTCTGAACAGCAGCGAGTACGCGTACAGTACACCAAGAGTGCAATCGGCTATACTCGCCGACAGAAGGGCACCATCCGTGCTCTTGGCCTGCGGCGGCTGGGCGATACGGTGGAACACACCCTGAATCCTGCTTTGGCCGGCATGATACAGACCGTACGGCATTTGGTAGCGGTGGAATACATCGGAGGGGGAACGGACGATCATGAAACTGCATGATTTGAAACCGGCGGCCGGGTCTGTAAAGAAGCGCAAACGTCGCGGGCGAGGAGATGGTTCCGGGCGTGGCACGTATGCGGGACGTGGACGGAAGGGCCAAAATGCCCGCAGTGGCGGCGGCAAGGGTCCGTACTTCGAGGGTGGACAGTTGCCGATGGTGCGCCGCCTGCCCCAGCTCCGAGGGTTCACGAACATCTTTCGGGTGGAGTATCAGCCGGTGAACGTGGTCCGGCTGGCCACATTGTTCGAAGAGGGCGACGAAGTAACACCCCAGACACTGCGAGCGAAAGGAGCGATTCGAACGCTGCGCAAGCCGGTGAAGATACTGGGGCAGGGAGACCTGTCGTTTCCTCTGTACGTGTCGGCTCATTCTTTCTCGTCCACGGCGAGGGAAAAGATCGAGGCGGCCGGCGGCTCCGTTGAAGTGATTCAGTAGGATTGAACCATGCTTGAAGCACTGCGAAATGCGTTGCGTCTGCCAGACCTGAGGCGCAAAATACTCTACACGCTGCTTATTCTGATCCTCTTCCGGCTGGCCGCTCATGTGCCGGTGCCGGGAGTGGATCGGGCGGGGTTGCGCCAGGTGTTCGAGGCCAACCAGCTATTGGGCTTCCTGAACATGCTGTCCGGCGGGGCGATGCGTGATTTCTCCGTGGTGGCCATGGGCGTCTATCCCTATATCACCGCCTCGATTATCATGCAATTGGTGACGCCCCTGCTCCCGCAGTTGGAAGAGCTCAGCAAGGAAGGGGAACAAGGCCAACAGAAGCTCAACATGTATACCTATTGGATGACTATTCCCCTGGCCGCATTGCAGGGTTTTGCTCAGGCGACGTTGCTCGCCCATCCGATCGGTAGTGGCGCGCCGTTGCTGGCCAACTTTGACCTGATTCGGTACCCGCTTCCCACGTTGGCTGTGGTGATCAGCCTCACAGCCGGCACCATGTTCTCCATGTGGCTGGGTGAGCTGATCACAGAAGAAGGCGTAGGCAACGGGGTGTCGATCATCATCTTCGGCGGCATCGTCGCCGGCATTCCCCAGAACGTGGGGCAGTTGTTAGTCACGAGTATCTCGGCGCTGTTGGTGCTGACGATATTGATGATCATCACGGTGGCGGCCATCGTATACATCCAGGAAGGAGAGCGCCGCGTGCCGGTACGCTACGGCAAGCGTGTGCGCGGCACACGGGTCTATGGCGGTCAGAGCAGCCACATCCCGTTGCGCATAAACTCGGCTGGCATGATCCCGCTGATTTTTGCGCAGTCCATTTTGATCTTGCCAGGAATCGTATCCCAATTCTTCATGACCTCCGGGAATAACATTATTGCCGGCATCTCCAGGGGGGTGAATTCGGCGTTCAACACGGGTGGCATTTTCTACTGGAGCATGTACTTTATCATGGTGGTCGGTTTCACATACTTCTATACCGATGTGATCTTCCGGCAGCAGAACCTGCCGGAGAACTTGCAGCGACAAGGAGGTTTCATTCCCGGCATTCGTCCGGGCCGGCGCACCGAAGACTATCTGAACGGCGTCTTGCAGCGGGTCACGCTGGTCGGCGCTCTGTTCTTGGGACTGGTGGCCATTTTGCCCTTCTTTGCCCGCCAGATAACCGACGTACAGACCTTGCTCATCACCAGCACGGGCCTGCTCATTGTGGTCGGTGTGGTGGTCGACACGATCAAGCAACTGGAAGCACAACTGCTCATGCGGCACTACGAGGGCTTTATTCGGTAGCAGCCGACGATCAGTCAATGTCTCATGTATCTACCAAGAAACAAACCTCCATGTTTCTCGCAGAAAGAATGGGCCAAGGCC
>CAZDTE010000101.1:0-11372 GCA_964508275.1 uncultured Ardenticatenales bacterium | reverse complement strand
TGTTCCGGGGTGAGCAGGGCGTCAGGCCCCCCTAACCTGAGGTTAGGCCTAACCTCAGGTTAGGGCCTAACCCCCCAACTTTGGGGGGCAACCCCCCCAACTTTGGGGGGGGCATGTGCTCCCCCAGAATTGGGGGCCGGGGGGCGTTCCCCAGTTATTGAGATGATACTAGAGTCATAACAAAATCACGGGCGCTCAAAGCGGTACCCCAAACCGCGTACGGTCACCAGCCGCTTGGGCTTGCCGGGGTCCTCTTCAATCTTTGCGCGCAGGCGGCGAATGTATACGGCAACCTGATTGCTGTAGCCTTCGTACTCATATCCCCAGACGGAGTTCAGCAGGACATCGTGGGTGAGAGTCCGCCCCGCGTTGCGCATCAGGCAATGGAGCAAGCGAAACTCGATGGGCGTGAGCTCAATTTCTGTGCCATCACCGCGACAGGCTTTGTTGCCCACTGGCAGGAGACGCAGGTCTCCGACCGTGATTTGGGCCTGGGCATCGCCGAAGGCGTAGGCTTCCGTGCGACGTAAAACAGCTTTTACGCGGGCCAGCAACTCCGTCGGTTCAAACGGTTTGGCCAAGTAATCGTCGGCACCGACCTCCAGCCCGGCCACCTTGTCGCTGGTTTCTCCACGCGCAGAAAGGAAAATGATGGGAATGTCCAGCTTCTGTCGGACGCGCCGGCAGACCTCCATGCCATCCATGTGAGGCATCATCACGTCCAGGATGACCAGGTCAACCGACTCCTGGTCAACGATAGAAAGCGCTGTCTTCCCGTCATGGGCAGTCAGCACCGTATAGCCTTCCTCACGAAGCAGGAAGCCGATCATCTTGACGCTCGGCGCATCGTCATCCACTACCAACACACGCACAGATGTAGATCCCCTCCTTCAAAACGCAGCCGTTGCCGCCCTTGTGATACCGCGGCAGTGATCAGATGCCAGTGATCGGTGATCGAATGACTGCTGGGCGAAGGCCTTCCTGCTCAGGCAGACGGTCTCCCAACCATGCCCAGCGACAAATCAGCGCATGGGCTCCCAGCGCCTTTTTCAACTGTCCTCAATATAACTATTGTCACGAACTGAGTATACCACAATAGGTGCGCTTGCGCAAGTGACATGGGAGGCGCTCCCTCCCGGCCCTGCCTTGTCAAGGGGCGGGTAGACTGGTATAATATGGGCCTGGCACGCGAGATCGCAGGGAAGAGGTGTCTTCAGAAATGATCGTACACGTCCGCCTTTTTGCCATTCATCGAGAAGTGGTGGGGAAGAGAAAACTGGATGTGGACCTGCCCGATGGAGCAACAGCCGCACAGGCGTGGGATACGTTGCAGGATCGGTATACGCGGCTGGGCCAGTTTGCAGGCAACCCGGCGATTGCGGTGAATACAGACTTCGCCACCCCGGACATGGTGCTGCACGACGGCGACGTGGTCGCCTTCATTCCACCCGTGGCCGGCGGGGAAGACGGTCCGTTCCGCATCGTGAGTGAGCCGATCGACGAGCAGGCCCTCGTCGAGGCGGTCGGTCACCCGGCCGCCGGCGCTGTGCTCTCCTTCGTCGGAACGGTGCGGGACCACACTGAGGACCGGCACGTGCTGTATCTGGAATACGAGGCATATCCTGAGATGGCCGAGCGCGTACTGCGCCGCATCGCGCAGGAGGTGCGCGAGCGCTGGACCGTGACCGGCATCGCCATCGAGCACCGCGTGGGTCGCCTCGAGATCGGCGAAGCCAGCGTGGTCATCGCCGTCTCTGCAAGCCATCGTGGTGACGCCTTCGAAGCCTGTCGCTACACCATCGACCGCATCAAAGAAATCCTTCCCGTCTGGAAAAAGGAAGTGTGGGAAGGCGGTGAGGTCTGGGTGGAAGAAGGGCCGGGACATCCGGGGATTGGGGGCCACTAAGACGAAATGTCCGACGTGTTTGTCATCTCCGATGGAACCGGTGCTACAGCGGAGACGGTGGTCAAGGCGACCTTGACCCAGTTCCCCGACGCTGCGGTTCGCCTGCACCGCTTCGGTCACGTGCGCACCGCAGAGCAGATTCGAGAGATCATCACCCAGGCCGCGAAAGCACGCGCGCCGGTGTGTTATACTCTGGTAACCCTAACCCTCCGGCGGGAGATCATGCGGGCGGCCCAGACCCACCGCGTACACGTGATCGACCTGATGGGACCGATGCTGTTCGAGTTCTCCGACGTACTGCAGCAAGCCCCGTCCATTCGGCCCGGACGGTTCCGCCAGCTTAGTGGGGAACACTCCCGAATCACGGAGACTATGGAGTACATGTTGCAGCAGGACGACGGCAAGCACCCGGCCGGGCTGCATGAAGCGGACATCGTTTTGGCCGGCGTGTCCCGGACGGCCAAGACCCCCATCTGCGTCTACCTGGCGTACCGGGGGTGGCGTGCTGCCAACGTCCCTCTGGCCTTGGGCATGGAGCCACCAGCGGAACTCTTTGACGTTGACCGCACGAAAATCGTCGGTTTGACCATCAGCCCGGAACGGTTGGTTATGCTGCGTCGCACACGCGTACGGACGATGTCCAAGGCCGTGCGGAGCATCCGCTATGCGGATCCAGACTACGTGCAAGCAGAACTCTCACACGCTGAACTGATCTTTCGGCGGCCTCCTCGCTGGCCCGTAGTGAACGTGACCGATAAATCGATAGAGGAAGCGGCGGCCGAAATAGTGGACCTCGTTAGAGAGCGCCAGGAGCGAGCCGCAAGGTTCGAGGAGGCCGGCTCGAAAGAGGGATGAGACTGTCTCGCGCCTAGTCCCCGTAGTTGACAGGTTGGGCGTTTTGGGATAGTATATGGTTCAGAATCACACGATCGACTGAAGCGCCACGACGCCGGATACCTGCGCTCCGCCGGGCCGCCGGCTAGTCTGCTTCCAATACCAAGAAGAACGAAGGAGGATCCTCCATTGGGCAAAGTTCGAGTAGCGATCATTGGGGTGGGCAATTGCGCCTCGTCCCTGGTACAGGGGGTACATTTCTACCGCGACGCTGCTGAAGACAGTTTCGTCCCCGGGCTGATGCACGTAAACCTGGGCGGCTATCACATCCGCGACGTCGAGATCTCGGCGGCTTTCGACGTTGACACAAACAAGGTAGGAAAAGACGTCTCAGAGGCGATCTTCATCCCACCGAACAACACCTACAAGTTCAGCGATGTGCCGCACCTGGGCGTTCCCGTACACCGAGGCATGACGCATGATGGCCTCGGCCGGTACCTCAAGCAAGTGATCACAAAGGGCGAAGGCCCAACCGACGACATCGTACACATCCTCAAAGACACCGGCACCGACGTCGTCGTCAACTTCCTGCCAGTGGGCAGTGAGATGGCTACCAAATGGTACGTGGAGCAGATCCTGGAGGCCGGCTGCGCGTTGGTCAACTGCATCCCGGTCTTCATCGCCCGCGAACCCTACTGGCAGGGCCGTTTCGAAGAGCGCGGCCTGCCCGTGATCGGCGACGACATCAAGTCGCAGGTCGGCGCGACGATCGTGCATCGTGTGCTCACCCGCCTGTTCCTGGACCGCGGCGTGCGACTGGAGCGGACCGGCCAACTCAACGTCGGCGGCAACATGGATTTCTACAACATGCTGGAGCGCGACCGGTTGGAATCCAAGAAGATCTCCAAGACCAATGCCGTCACCTCCCAACTCGACTACGACATCGGTGACGACAATGTGCACATCGGCCCCTCCGACTACGTCGCCTGGCTCACGGATCGCAAATGGGCCTACATTCGGCTGGAGGGTCGTACGTTCGGCGATGTGCCCCTCAACGTAGAACTGAAGCTGGAAGTCTGGGATTCTCCGAATTCGGCCGGGGTGGTCATTGACGCGGTGCGCTGCGCCAAACTGGGGCTGGACCGCAAGCTAGGTGGAGCGCTAGAGGCGCCGTCGTCCTACTTCATGAAATCGCCTCCCGTACAATTCACGGACGACGAAGCTCACGACCTGGTTGAAGCGTTTGTTCGCCGCGATGAAGAGAGCGTCTCCGAATCCGAAGCGGAATAGGACCCATGCCAGGAATACTCCCGGCGGTCTGATCAAGTATGGGGGCGTCCTGGCCGTCTCCAATCTTGTGGGGCGGCTACCGTTCTCTTTGATCTATGCGCTGGCTGATGCCATCGGTGACATCATCTACTGGGGATGGCGACGGGGACGACAAAACACCCTCGCCAACATGCGGCACGTCCTTGGCCGAAACGCCGGGGCCGGCGAGGTCCGTCGGGTGACGCGCTACTCGTTTCGCAACTACGTGCGCCTGATGGCCGACTTCGCCTATTGTGTGAAATCCCCCGCCGATCCGTTGATGGAACGCGTGTGCGTGGCCGACTGGAGCCCGCTCGAAGAAGCGGCCGGACGAGGCGCAGGGACCATCGTGGTCGGGACCCACATGGGCAACTGGGACCTGGCCGGCATGGTTCTATCCGCGAAGGGATACGTCGTAAACGCGGTCATGGAGAGCTTTGCCTCACCTCAGGTTGACCGGCTAGTGCGCTCCACTCGCGAATCATGGGGGATTCGCTGCATCCCCCTGCACTCGGCAATGCGCCCGCTGTACAAGGCGCTGCGACGCAACGAGATCGTCGCCCTGGTGTCCGACCGGCCGGCCGGCGCCGACGGAATCCCGGTGCAGTTCTTTGGCTACCCATCGTCCTGGCCCGCCGGCCCCGCGACGCTCGCGCTGCGTACCGGGGCGCAGATCATCCCTGGTTATCTCGTCCGGCAGCCGGACGGCACGTTCGTTGGCAGTTTTCTTTCCTTGCCCCACCTCGAATTCACGGACGAACACCGGCAGAACGTTGGCCTGCTGACCCAGGCCATCGTCACGACGCTGGAGGAACCCATCCGCCGGTACCCGGAGCAGTGGTTTATGTTTCGCAAGATGTGGGATGACGGTGCGACACCACACGAAGCGGTATGAGTCCATACTACGTGTACCGCCTGGCTGGCCTGCTCGTACCGCGCCTGCCCGTGCGGCTGGCCTACGGGCTGTTCGCCTGGCTGGGCAACCTGCTCTATCACCTAAGCCCTAGCGCCCGGGCCATCGTGCGCGCAAACATGTCCCACGCACTGGGTCCACAGGCAACGGCCGCGCAAATCGCACAGGCGACACGCGCGGTTTTCCGCCACGGCACGCAGAATTATTGTGACCTGTTCCGACTCCCCGCGCTCGAACCACGTGAATTGGAAGCGCGTGTACAGGTGGAAGGCTGGGAACACATCGAACACGCGTTGGCTAGAGGTCGCGGACTGATCCTGGTGACGGCCCATTTCGGGGCGCCCGAGTTGATCGCCCAGGTGGTGGCCGGCCGAGGGGTCACGGTTACGACCGTCGTTGAACGCCTGCAACCGGAGCTGCTGTTCCGCTACGTTTGTGCGCTGCGCAAGAGTCACGGCATGCGCGTCCTGCCGGTGGATGGCGCGCTAACCCGGCTGTTCCGAGCCCTGCGACGCAACGAGGTGATCGCTCTGTTGGCGGATCGCGATATCACCAAGAGCGGCATCATCGTCGATTTCTTCGGCGAGCCGGCACGCATGGCTGATGGCCACGTGCAAGTTGCGTTGCGGACCGGCGCTGCGCTGATTGTCGGCTACTGCCGGCGACGAGGCGACGGCACGTTCTATGCCTCCGCCGGCGCACCGCTCCAGTTTGACCAAACAGGGGACCGTGATACCGCCGTCCGTCTGGGTGTGCAACAGGTGCTGGCCCAAGTCGAATCGTTCATCGCCGCCCACCCAGAACAGTGGGTCATGTTTCAGCCGATTTGGAATGTTGACGGCAAACATCATGGGTAAAGCCGATCTCCACATCCACAGCGCCCAGGGTGATGGACTGGCCACCGTGGCACAGATTCTTGAGTACGTGGAACACGAGACGGACCTGGACCTGATCGCCGTCACCGACCATGACGATATCCGGGGGAGCCTGGAGGCACGTGAGTTGGCCGCCCGGCACTGTTACCGCTTAGGCGTCATCGCCGGCCTGGAGATCACAACCCTGGAGGGACACATCCTGGCCTACGACGTGGAGACCTCGTTTCGAATGATGCGACCACTGGCCGCGACCATCCGCCAGGTCCACGAGCAAGGCGGATTCTGCATCGTTCCACACCCGATGAGTTGGCTGACCCGCAGCGTGGGCCAACGAGGACTGCGCCGAATCATGAGACACCCGGACCCACTGGTCTACTTCGACGGCATTGAAATCATCAATCCGAGCATGGCAGGCCGACTTGTCCACAGCAAAGCGCGCCGGCTGAACGAACGCGAGTTCCGCTTACCCGCCTCCGCCGGTAGCGACACCCACACGCTCGCCCTCATCGGCACGGCCTACACGCGCTTCCCCGGCCACACCGCCGATGATTTCCGCCGGGCACTCGAACAGAACACCATCGAGCCGGCCGGTGACTTTTGGGGCCTGGACGTACACAAGGGCCTCCTGCGCATCGCCGGCCGGCAGCTTTGGCGCAGTTGGGTAACCCTACCTATTCAACACATTCGCGACTCTCGCGCCGCCGGCAGGGAAGGGCCCTGCTGATGAAGATCGCGCAAGTCTCCCCGTACGACTACCCTTTTCCTGGGGGGGTGACCGAGCACATCTCGTACCTCGACCGTCACCTCCGCGAGATGGGCCACCAGGTGAAGATCATCGCCCCTTCGTCCGATCCACGAGTTGCGAAGGACGACCATATCGTCCAGGTCGGCAACGTCATTGTGCCCGTGCCATTTAGCGGATCGGTGGCCCGGATCAGCCTATCGCCCCGTCTCTACACACGGGTGAAACGGCTGCTGCAAGCGGAACATTTCGACGTGATTCACATCCACGAGCCGATGACGCCGGCGCTGCCGATGGCCGTACTGCATCACTCAAAAGCCGTGAACGTCGGCACCTTTCATGCGTACCGCCAGACGCACGCGGCCTACGAATATGCCCGACCGATGTTCCACTACTTCGTGCATCGCCTGCACGGCCGCACCGCCGTCTCGGAGGCCGCACGGGAATCGGTGGCCCGCTACTTCCCCGGCGAGTACCGCATCATCCCGAACGGCATAGAGAACCGAAGATTCGGCGGCGATCACGTTCGGCCTATCAAACGATTCAGCGACGGCATGTTGAACGTGCTGTTCGTTGGCCGGCTCGAAAAGCGCAAAGGGTTCAAGTACTTGCTCCGTGCCTTTGCGCTGGTGAAGGCACGCGTGCCGTCGGCGCGACTGCTCGTGGTCGGTGCGTACGAACAGGAGGACAAAGCGCCCTTCGTTCGCTACGCCCGCTATCACCACACCCACCATGTCAAGTTCATCGGCTATGTGCCGGCGGAGGAACTGGCCCGCTACTATCGCGTGGCCCACGTCTTCTGCGCTCCATCCATCGGCTTCGAGAGCTTCGGAATCGTTTTGTTGGAAGCTATGGCTGCCGGCGTGCCCATCGTCGCCTCGAACATACCGGGCTACGATTCCGTGGTGGAGCATGAGCGGGAAGGGCTGCTCGTCCCGCCGAAGGACCCGGAAGCACTGGCCGACGCGCTCGTGTACGTGTTGGGAAATGCTGAATTCCGGCGACGAGCAGGCGAGAACGGCCGGCGGAAGGCAGCGCGCTACGACTGGGAAGGCATCACCCGGCAGATGTACGACTACTACCTGGAACTACTCGAGAGGAAGAGACCATGCTGAGCGACCGTGTACGAACCTGGACCCGCGGACTGGCCACGAGCCTGGCCGGCGTGTTCGGCCGGCTGGGGTTCACGCCCAACCTGCTGACGATCTTGGGATTCCTGTTGATGATCCCGATCGGGGGCGTTCTGGCGCGTGGTCACTTCCGCGTGGGTGCCCTGCTCATCCTGCTCGCCGGCGCGTTCGACGGCCTGGATGGGACGCTGGCGCGCATGACCGATCGGGTGACGATATTCGGTGCGTTCCTGGATTCCACGCTCGACCGGTATGCCGAAATCGTGCTTTACCTGGGCTTGCTGATTTTCTACTTGCGGTTCCGCGACGACCTGGCCGTCACGTTGATCTACCTCACGATCGTCGGCTCGTTGCTGGTCAGCTACACCCGGGCCCGGGCCGAGGGGATCGGCGTGGAGTGCAAGGTGGGGCTCTTCACCCGGTTCGAGCGCGTCGCCGTGCTGATCCTGGGCTTGCTGAGCGGCTGGATGGTACCGGCGCTGGCCATCCTCGCCATCTTCTCCAACCTCACGGCGTTACAGCGAATGTGGCACGTCTACCGGGCCACGAGCTGATCGACAATCCGCGCGCCATCAGGGCAGTTGGATCGCCGCTTTCACTTCCGCGATCGTCTCGGCGGCAATGACCTGGGCACGCCGCGCCCCATCGGCCAGCACATCCCACACCCGGCCCGGCTCAGCCGACCACTTCTCCCGCTCCTCCCGGAACGGTGCCAGTTCAGCGATCAAATGCTCCGCAAGAAGCTGTTTGCACTGCACACAGCCGATCCCTGCCGAGCGGCACTGCGCTTCGATGCGGTCAACATCGTCAGGCGAGTAGATGCCGTGCAACGCGAACACGTTGCAGACCTCGGGATGACCGGGGTCCGTGCGGTAGCGTCGGGCCGGATCGGTGACCATGCTCATCACTCGCTGCCGGATCTCCTCCGGCGAGGCGGCCAGTTCGATGTGGTTATCGAGCGACTTGCTCATCTTGTTCATACCGTCCAGGCCCATCACACGGGGTATTTCGGTCAAGCGGGCATTGGGCTCCACAAGCACATCGCCGAAATGGTGGTTGAACGTGCGCACAATCTCGCGCGTAAACTCCAGATGCGGCAACTGGTCCTCACCGACCGGCACCAGGTTGGCCTTGTACAGGGTAATGTCGGCGGCCATCAGCACGGGATAGCCGACCAGGCCGTAATTGATGTTTTCCGGCTGCTGGCGGACTTTCTCTTTGAACGTGGGCAGGCGCGTGAGCTTGCCCAAGCCGGTGATCATGGAGAGGAGCAGGTGCAGCTCGGTGACCTGAGGAACGTGCGATTGAACAAAAATGATGGTGCGCTCCGGGTCCATACCGGCAGCGAGCCAGTCTAGCACCATCTCATACGTGTTGGCTTTCAAGATACTCGTGTCGTGCAGGGTGGTCAGGGCGTGATAATCTACGACGCAATAGACACACTGGGCTTCGTCCTGCAGGGCAACGTAGTTCTTGATGGCGCCCAGGTAGTTGCCTAGATGTTGCCGGCCCGTTGGGCGGGCCCCAGAGAAAACGCGGTTTTCCATGATTCTATGTGTGCTCCCTTCGAGACGTGAACGGCGGTGCCACCTCTGTGCGCGATACGCAGTGATTCACGCCGTCTCGCAATCCGGGCCGGCACTCGCGGGCCGGCCTCACTTGATCGTCAACGCGGCGTTCAGCGCGCCCAAGTGTACCACAATTGGCTACTGGACGCAAGTGGGACTTGTCCCCGGCGGGAATTGACGTCCCCGACCGTCTGTGGTAAACTCTGAGCGAAAGAAAGCGAACACAGCGGCGGCCATTGGCCGGATGCCACCGGCCAACGCGGGGAGTAGGGACATGAAGATCGACACTGGAGTGATGTTCCAGCGCTTGAGCGATGTGCCGGCGGTGGCCCAACGGGCCGAAGCGACCGGCTTCGACGGCTTGTGGACCGCCGAGACGAGTCACGATCCGTTCCTGCCGCTGACCCTCGCAGCGGAGCACACCACGCGCATCGAGTTGGGCACAGCCATCGCCGTGGCCTTTCCGCGCAGCCCGCTGGTACTGGCTCAAACAGCATGGGACCTGGCGGCCCAATCGAACGGGCGCTTCATCCTCGGCCTGGGCACACAGGTTAAGGCACACATCGAGCGACGCTTCGGCGCCACGTGGGAATCGCCCGGTCCCAAGCTGCGCGAATTGATCCTGGCCCTGCGCGCCATCTGGGACTGCTGGCAAAACGGCACGCGACTCAACTTCCGCGGCCGGTTCTACAAGCTCACGCTGATGACGCCCTTCTTCAACCCCGGCCCCATCGAGCACCCCCACATCCCGATCTACATCGCCGGCGTGAACCCATACCTGTGCCGGCTGGCCGGTCAGCTCGGCGACGGCTTCCACGTACACCCGTTCCATTCGCCCCGCTACCTGCGCGAGCGCATCCTGCCGAACATCGAGGCCGGGCTGGCCGAGAGCGGGCGCACGCGCCGGGACATTCAACTGGCCAGCTCGGCCTTTGTCGTCACCGGATCGAACGAGACAACGATTGCGCAGGCGAAACGGGGCGTTCGTGAGCAGATCGCGTTCTACGCCTCCACCCCATCCTACCGCCCGGTGATGGAGGTCCACGGCTGGGGTGACGTGGGCGAGCAACTCTCGATGCTCGCCGCGCGCAAGCGTTGGGGAGAGATGCCGGCCCTGATCACAGACGAGATGCTGGCCGCGTTCGCCACCATCGCCCCACCCGAGGCCCTGGCCGACGCCGTGCGCTCGCGCTACGACGGGCTGCTGGACAGGGTAGGCTATTACTTCTTGGGCCAACCGGCACCGTTCGACGACCGGCAATGGCGCGAGATAATCGAGGTATTCCATGCCGGTGGCTGATTGGCAACATTGGGTGTACCGGCTGTTCTACCTGCGAAAACCGCCCTGGGACACGGGCGTCACCCCACCGGAGGTGCTCCGCCTGATCGAGGAGGAGGGGATCGCACGGGGGCGAGCGTTGGACCTGGGCTGCGGGACGGGAACGAACGCCATCTACCTGGCGCAGAACGGCTTCGAGGTGGTCGGCGTTGACTACGTGCCTCGCGCGATCGCCCAGGCTCGCGAAAAGGCTCGCCAGGCCGGGGTGGAGCCCCGGTTCTACGTCGGCGATGTCACCGACCTGTCCTTCCTCGGAGACGAACACTTCGATCTCGTCCTCGACATCGGCTGTTTCCATGGCCTCGCCGAGGACACCCGTCCCGCCTACGCACGAGGGCTGGCCAAACGCACGCGCCCAGGGGGGCGCTACTTGCTTTACGCCTTCCAGCCCCGCAAGTTCCTGTTCCGGCGCATGGGGCTCACGCGCCCTGAGGTGGAACAGCTACTCGGCGTCTGGTTTCACATCCGCGATGTGGAAGGGGGCATGGACCCGACTGGCAGCGGCTCCGCGTGGTACTTCCTGGAGCGGAAGGGATAGCCCGCGGCAGCGTGGCAGATTGGGTGGCGCAGGCGAAGGAACTGTCCCCCATCATTACCCACTGAACCGGTGTGAACTCCGCAAGGAGCCATTACCGGTCGGGCCACGCCACGCTGCACCGGCACAGGCGACCTAGTTCCGGCTTTGGCTCCTCCGCTTCTTCGAAAGGTATCATCTCAATAATCTGGGGCGTCTTGATCCGGCCTTGCTTTTTTCTGC
>CAZDTE010000100.1:0-11381 GCA_964508275.1 uncultured Ardenticatenales bacterium | reverse complement strand
CGGAGGAGGCGCTGCGGCGACATGCTGACCGATTGCGGACGCTACATGAGATCGACCAGGCCATTCTGGAAGCGCGATCGCCGGAGGCCATCGCCGAGGCTGCGTTGCACCACCTCCGCATGCTGATACCCTGTTCGCGGGCCAGCGCCACAACATACGATCTCAGCGCGCAGGAACCTGAAGCCACGGTCCTGGCCGTTGACTCCGATCACCGGCTTCTCCTCAACGCAGGGAAGACGTTTCAGCCTGACCCGGAAATGGTCGCCGGACTTCGCAACGGCGTCGAGATCAGGGTGCCAGACACCAGGAAAATCTCAGATCCGGTGTCTGCCGACCGGCTGGTGATCGAGGAGGGGATTCGTTCATTCCTCAATGTACCCCTGATCGCGCGTGGCGAACTGATCGGTTCACTGACCCTGGGTTCCGAAGAACCGGATGCCTTTGGCGAAGAGGAGATCGAAATCGCCCGCGAGGTGGCCGGCCCGCTGGCCATCGCCCTCCAGCAGGCCCGGCTGTACGAGGAGGCGCGACGCCATGCCGGACGGATGGCCAGTGTGGTGCGTGTGGGTCAGGCGCTGGGCACGACTCTCGATATCGCGAAGCTGTACGAGATCGCCTACGAGCAGATCGGTAACCTGCTCGATAGCCCGGGCTTTGGCCTCTTCACCTACGACGCGACCGCGCAGCTCCTTCACCCCATGATCGTGCTCGGAGACGGAAAGCCGTTGGACGTCAGCTCGTTGGGGCCAATCATGCTCGAACCGGAAACCGGCCCGCAGAGCCGCGCAATCGTTAGCCAAAAGCCGGTCATCATACCGGACATCCAGGCGGAACGAGATCGTATCAAGACGTACAAAGACCTTCAAACGGAGAGTAGAAAACCAGCCCGGTCGGTGCTGGTTGTGCCCTTGGTGATCGACGAACAGGTCATCGGCACCGTGCAACTGCAGAGCTACCAGACGGATCTTTACACAGAAGAGGACGCCCAGTTGCTCAGCGGTATCGCCAATCAGCTTGCCCTGGCCCTCCAGAATGCCCGTTTGTATGAGGAAGCCCGGTGCAAGGCCGAGGAGAGTGCTGCCCTGCTGGCCACAGCCCAGGCCATCACCTCCCTCGATTTGGACACCGTCCTAAACACGATCGCCGCCCAGGTCAAAGCGCTGTTCCAGGCGGATGGCAGCCGCATCCACCTGGTCGAACCGGATGGCGAGGCACTCCGCTGCGTGGTGGCGCTGCACCAACGTGCGGAACGGGCATTGGCCTGCAAGCTGAAGCTGGGCGAAGGAATGACCGGACGGGTAGCGCTGCGTGGCGAAGCGGAGATCGTGCATCAGACTCTGGTTGACCCCGGCGCGATTCAGATGCCCGGCACGCCGGTCGAGCCGGAGTCGGTGGCCCTGGCCCCGCTCAAGATACGCGGTCAGGTCATGGGCGTCTTGACCGTCACCCGGCTGGGCGAGGACCGGCCCTTCGCGCCCGGCGACCTCGCCTTCCTGACCGCGTTTGCCAATCAGGCCACCCTGTCCATCCGCAACGCACGGCTCTACGAAGAGGTTCAGCGTCACGCCGAAGAATTGGAACAGCGCGTCGCCGAACGGACGGCCGAGTTGCAGGAGCATGTGGCCTACATCGAGGAGCTGAACCGCGCCCTGGCCAATCTGCTGGAAGATGTGCAAGCCGCGAACCGGCAGGCGGAACGGATGGCTCGCCAACTGGCCGAGACGAATGTGGAGTTGGAATCGTTCGCCTACTCTGTGTCCCACGACCTGCGGGCGCCGCTGCGGGCCATGCAAGGTTTCGCCGAGGCGTTGTTGGAGGATTACGGCGACCGGCTGGATGAGGTGGGGCAGGATTACGCGAACCGTATCGTTCGGGCAACGCAACGCATGGACGAGCTGATCGAGGATCTGCTGGCGTACAGCTGGCTGGGTCGCGTCGATGTACGCTTGCGGACGGTCAGCCTGGGCGCGGTGGTCGCCGAAGCGCTGGTGCCGCTAGAGACTGAGATCGCGCAGGCAGAAGCGGTGGTCGTTGTGGAGGAGCCGTTGCCGGCGGTGCTGGCCCATCACAGCACGCTGGTGCAGGTGGTGACGAACTTGCTCACCAACGCGATCAAGTTTGTGGAACCGGGTGTGCAGCCGCACGTGCGAATCTGGGCCGCCATGAGCAGAGGGGCGGGGGAGCCAGGGGAGACGGGAAGACCGGGAGCGGAGGAGATGGGGAGACCGGGAGACCGGGAGCAGTTATCCGTCCCTGAATCCGAAATCCAAAACCTGAATTGGATACGTCTGTGGGTGGAGGATAACGGCATCGGCATCGCGCCGGAGTACAGGGAGCGCGTCTTCCGCGTCTTCGAGCGGCTGCACGGCATCGAGACCTACCCTGGCACCGGCATCGGTCTGGCTATCGTCAGGAAAGGGGTGGAACGCATGGGAGGGCGCGTCGGCATAGAATCGGAAATTGGACAAGGGAGCAGATTTTGGGTAGAATTGCGTGGGGGGCGTAGGAGCTTGGTGCGTGGAGCGTAGGGCGTTGAGCGGGAGGGCATTGTCAAAAACACAACCTGACACTCCACGCTCTACGTACCACGCAATACGGAGGTTCAACCATGGACGTCAACGACTACACCATCTTGCTGGTCGAGGATGACGCGAACGATGTCACGCTGATCCGGCGAGCGTTCGCACGGGCGAAGTTGGCCAACCCGGTGCAGGTGGTCAACGACGGTGAGCAGGCCGTGGCTTACCTGGCCGGCGCGGTCGAGTTTTCCGATCGCGCTCGCTATCCCCTGCCGGTGCTGATTCTGTTGGACCTGAAGATGCCGCGCAAATCGGGCCACGAAGTCTTGGAGTGGCTGAAGGAGCAACCCGAACTGAGGCGTATACCGGTCGTGGTGCTCACCTCGTCCGGCGAAACGCCGGACGTGAACCGGGCCTACGATTTGGGCGCCAACTCCTACCTGGTCAAGCCGGTCGCCTTCGACGATCTGCTGGGGATGGTCAAGACGCTGGGCGTGTATTGGTTGATCATGAATGAGAAGGGAGAGGCGGGGGGGTAGGGGGAGTAGGAAGTAGGGGAGTAGGGAGTAGGAGGCAAATGGGGAAGGTTCTCAGTTTCCGGCAGTTGGAGGTGCGGAAGGAAGCCCATGCGTTGGTGCTGATGGCGTACCGGGTCACGAAAGCGTTTCCAGGCGACGAGCGATATGGCCTCGTCTCGCAAATGCGCCGGGCCGCCGTTTCGATACCGGCAAACATCGCCGAGGGATTCAAGCGGCGTGGGCTACAAGACAAGATCCGATTCTACAATATCTCGGAAGGCTCGTTGGAAGAACTCAAGTACTACTTTGTGTTGTCAAAGGATCTGTGCTATCTTTCCTCCAACAACGACCTGCTGGCACAATCGGAGACTGTCGGTCGCTTGCTCAATGGTCTGTTCGCCAGTACCGAACGTCGCCGGTGACCAGCCTACTCCCGACTCCCTACACCTACTCTCCTTACTACAGCACAAGAGGAAGAGACCATGAAAGAACACCTGACCATCTTGCTCGCCGACGACAACCCGGACGACCGGGTGCTGGTCAAGCGGCTGTTGCGGGCCGAGTTCCCCGATTTCCACGCGCTGGAGGTGCGGACGCAGGCGGAGTTGGACCGGGCTCTGGAAGAGGGTGGCTTCGCTGTGGCGGTCACTGATTACCACCTGCACTGGACCGACGGCCTGCAGATCCTGGCCGCGGTGAAAGAGCGCTACCCAGACATCCCGGTGATCATGCTCACCGGCACCGGCACCGAGGAGGTGGCCGTGGAGGGCATGAAACGGGGCCTGACCGACTATCTGCTGAAGAAGCACATGGCTCGCCTGCCGGTCGCACTGCACCTGGCTGTGGAACGGGCCAAGGCCCAACGCCGCGAGATCGAGCTGGAGACGCGCTTGCAAAAGATCCTCGACCAGGTAAACGTGGGCGTCTTCTGTATGATGTATGAAGGCGATCTGCTGGAAGCGAACCGGGCCGCCCTGGACTTGATCGGCTTACCTACGCTGGAAGCTGCCCGAGAAGCGTCGTTGCACACCCATTTCGCTCAACCCGACGATCTTCCGATCATCCAGGAGAAGCTCGCCAGGGAACGGGCATTGCGCAGCTATCCACTCCAACTTCGCCGGGTTGACGGGTCGCTATTCTGGGTTTCGCTTACCCTCACCCTAAGTACCTCGGCAGACGGTGCTTTGCTGGTTGACGGCTTGCTGGAAGACATCACCGAGCAGATGCGCTCCCAGTCCGAGATCGAAGCGGCACACGAATACCTGCGCACGCTGCAAGAAAGCAGCCCCGACGCCATCATCGCTACCGACACGGAGGGTGCAATCACGGTGTTCAATCCGGGCGCCGAGGAGATGCTCGGCTACCGGTCTGAGGAAACCCTGGGACGCACCATTGTCCAGCTCTACCCTAATCGGGATGACGCCCGTGCCGTGATGCGGGCCATGCGGTCCGATCCCGAAGGGGTCGCCCGCAACCTGGAGACGATGCTGCGGCACAAGGACGGTCGGTTGATCCCCGTGCTCCTTTCGGCAGCGATCCTGCGCGATGCTGAAGGTAACGAGCAAGGCACGGTCGGCTACATCAAAGACATGACCGAGCGAAAGCGCGTGGAACGGCAACTGCGCTTGCAGGCCACGGCCCTGGAAGCGGCCGCCAATGGAATTGTGATCACCGACCGCGATGGCACGATCCTGTGGGTCAACCCGGCCTTCACGCGACTTACCGGCTATACAGCCGAGGATGTGCTCGGCCAGAATCCCCGCTTGCTGAAATCGGGCAAGCACGACCTGGCATTCTACAAGAACCTTTGGGACACGATTCTGGCCGGGCAGGTTTGGGACGGGGACATCACCAACCGGCGCAAAGACGGCCGTCTGTATCACGAAGAGATGACCATAGCACCCGTGAGCGGCGACGCCGGAGAGATCACGCGCTTCATCGCTATTAAGCAGGACGTCACGGAAAGGGTGGAAGCAACGGAGGCATTGCGCCGGCGAGAGGCCATCCTGGAGGCGGTGACCTACGCCGCTGAAGAAAGTCTGAAAGCGACCGGCTGGGAACAGGAGATCCAGGAGGTACTGGCACGCTTGGGCCAGGCCGCCGAGGCCAGCCGGGCCTATATCATGGAGAACCAGACCGACACGTCCGGAACGCGACTTGACTTCATGCGATTCGAGTGGTCTGCGCCGGGGATCGAACCACAGATAACCAAACCGGTGTTGCAGGGGTTTCCGTGGGAGGCCGGCGGGTTCGCGCGCTGGGCCGACTCGCTCGCCGGTGGCAAGACGATCGGCGGCCCGGTAAGCCGGTTCCCGCCGGACGAACGGGCCATTTTCGACCACCTGGACATCAAGTCTACCGCCATTGCCCCCATCTTTGTGAACTCGGAATGGTGGGGCGTGGTTGGGCTGGACGAATGTACGGCCGAGCGGGAATGGTCCGCTGCGGAGATGGATGCGCTCAAGGTTGCCGCGGACATAATCGGAGCAGCGATCCAGAACGACCGCTTGCTGGAATCGGAACGCGCCCATCGCCGGCAAATCGAAGCAGTCCAGCAGTCCAGCCTGAGCCTGACCGCGTCGCTTGAACTCAACGAAGTGTTCGACGCCATCTTGCATGCGACGCTCGATCTGGTGGCAGCGGACAACGCTCACATCTACCTGTATGCGGACAACAGGCTTACGTTCGGAGGGTCGCTGTGGGCCAGCAGCCGCAAGGGCATCCAGGTGGCCGATCCGCGCCCCGACGGTCTGACCTACACAGTTGCCCGGCAGGGCGAACCGGTCGTCGTGGAGAGCATGGCCACGCACCCGCTGTTTGAGGGCGCACCTCCTGAGTGGAGCGGGGCCATCAGCGGTCTTCCGCTCAAGATCGGCGACAAGGTGGTCGGCGTGATGAACGTTGCGTTCCCCGAGCCGCGCACATTTCCAGAGCCCGAGTTGCGCGCGTTGCGCCTGCTGGCCGACCAGGCGGCCATAGCCATCGAGAACGCGCGGCTGATGGAAGCCGAACGCGCATCCAGCGACCGGGCAGAGGTCATTCGAGGAGCCGCCCAGGCCATCGGCTCCAGCCTGGACCTCCACGAGATTCTGCGGCACATCTTGGAGCAGTTGAAGCGGGTGCTGACCTATGATGCCGGCTCCGTCTTGATCTTCGAGGAGGAGGTGCCCGATCTGGTGGTCGGTGCCGGCTTCGAGGACGAACAGTTCACCAGCGCCAAGGCGAGGGAATTGCTGCGTGAGAGTCCAATCTTGCAACGCATGGCCCGCGACCGGCAACCGGTGATGAGCGACGATGTGCGCCATCTCGAAGGCTGGACTTGGGTTCCAGGTGCGGAAGGCGTCCGTTCGTGGATGGGCATCCCGCTGGTGGTGCAAGACCGGATGATCGGGGCCCTGATGATTGACAGCTGCCAGACTGGCTTCTTCGATGAAGAGGACGTGCGGGTCGCGCAGACCCTCGCCCAACATGTGGCCCAGGCGATTGAAAACGCGCGCCTGCACCAGGAAATCCGCAAGCGGGCGCAGCAGGTGCAACAGATTCTGGACACGGCGCCGGAGGGCATCCTGCTGCTCGATCCCGGATACCGCATCGAGCTGGTAAACCCGGTAGCCAGAGAGAACTTGTCTGCGCTGACAGATAGTGTGCCCGGTGATGTGCTCACCCACCTGGGCGAGCAGCCCATAGACCTGCTGCTGGCCCCACGGGCGCACGGACTGCCCCACGAGGTGAGCGCTCCTGGCCCACCCAGTCGCCTGTTCGAGGCGATCTCCAGCCCCTTTGCGGCCGGTGGCGACATCGGGGGATGGGTGCTCGTTCTGCGGGACATCACCGAGGAACGAGCGGTACAGGAGCAATTGCACCAACAAGAGCGCCTGGCCGCTGTTGGCCAACTGGCCGCCGGCATCGCCCACGACTTCAACAACCTGCTGCAGGGCATCATCGGCTTCGCCGATTTGTTGCAGCGCAAGCCGGACCTGGACGCCGGCACACAACGGGGCCTGGAGGTCATCGGCACACAGGGACAGCGTGCCGCCGAGTTGGTCCGCCAGATCCTAGACTTCAGCCGGCGCTCGGTTGTGGATCAGCGCCCGGTTGATCTCCTAACGCTGGTCCAGGAGACGGTCCTGTTGCTGCAACGCACGCTGCCTGAGCATATCCGATTTTCGCTGGAGCACGAGGCCGGCGAATTCCGGGTGAATGCGGATGTGGCCCGGTTGCAGCAGGTGTTGACGAATCTGGCCGTCAACGCACGGGATGCGATGCCGGACGGGGGGCAGTTGCGTTTCAATTTGTCGCACCATACGGTCCATGATGACGATCGCCTGCCTTTCCCCGACATGTCTCCAGGTGACTGGGTCACGCTGGCGATCACCGACACGGGCAACGGCATTCCACCGGATGACTTGCCGCACATCTTCGAGCCGTTCTTCACGACCAAGGAGGTGGGCCAGGGTACCGGTCTGGGGTTGGCTCAGGTGTACGGAATCATCAAGCAGCACAACGGGCATATTGATGTGGAGAGCCCTTCCGGTTCGGGGGCCGGTGGTACGACTTTCACCATCTACTTGCCCGCGTGGCACGCTCCGGAGCCCAAGACGGCTCTGCTGGCAGAGGCAGATCTGGACCAGGGGAAGGGCGAGGTGATCCTGGTCGTGGATGACGAGCCGACCGTACGCCAGGTGTGCAAGGCGATGCTGACGAGCTTGGGTTACCGGGTTTTGACGGCCGGCGACGGGACAGAGGCGCTTTCCATCTATCGCGAACGTGGCGCGGAGATCGCCCTGGTATTGTCCGACGTGGTGATGCCGGAGATCGGCGGCGTCGAACTGGCCAGAACACTCTGCGAGCACGATCCCACGGCACGCGTGGTCCTCATCACCGGCTATCCCCTGGGCCGGGAGATGGGGGTGCTGCTGGACAAAGAGGTTGCCGGCTGGATCCAGAAGCCGCTGTCCATGGAACGCCTGGCGAAAACGGTGAGGGAGGCGATCATGAATGATGAATGGTGAACGGTGAACGGTGAACGGTGAACGATACATTCATCATTCATCGTTCAGCCGCCGCTCCCCGCTAACGGATTATCCGCCACCGGCTTCAGGTCGGCAGCTTCCAGTTGGGCCCGCAGTTCCCGGATGACGTCCTTCAGCTCGGCCATACGCACCTCACGGCCGGCCATCAAGTTGACGAACCGCTGCAGCTCGACGGTGCGCTCCCGCACACGCTGCTCCAGCTCCTCGGCGTGGCGTTGCACCTGCTCGTACAGGCGAGCGTTCTCTATGCCGAGAGCCACCTGGCCGGCCAGCGCCTCCAGGAACGCGGCTCTCTCTGCAAAGTCCCGTTCCGAAGCAGAAGCGATGCCCAACACGCCGATGACCTCATCTCCGCTACGCAAAGGCAGGGCGGCCAGGGAACGCAGGCCGGCCTTCTTGCACTCCTCCCACGTGCAGCGCGAATCGTTGTGAATGTCCTTGGAGTATAATGTCTTTGCCTGCCGGACCGCCAGGCCGCACAGGCACTCGCCCACGCGATGGGCTGGCGTCTCCTCGTGGCGGAACCTGGGGTCCGGCGCATCAAAACCTTGCAAGATCAAATCATCACCCTCTCGCAAGAAGATCAGTGAGAGGTCCGGCGCAAGAGCCTTGCCCACCCCCACGAGTGCCGCCCGCACCACACGATCCAGCGAAAGGCTCGCGCCCACTTGCCTGCCCAGCGCGTTGAGCGTAGCCACCTCCTGCACCCGCCGCAGCAACGCTTCTTCGGCCCGTTTCCGTTCGGAGATGTCGCGTATGACGACATGCACAGCCGGCTTGTTCTGGTACGTAATCGGGAGCCCGGCGACCTCCGCGTCAAACACCGTTCCGTCGAGCTGTACAAGTTTCTCTTCAACCAGGGTGGCTTCTTCACCGGCCGACACCTGCTTCAGTCGCTCCGCAACCAGGCCCCGGTAGTCAGGATGTACGACCTCCATCACCGGCAGACCCACAAGTTGTTCGGCATCTTCTGCCCCTAAGAGCTTTGCCCCCCGCGGATCGGCAAAGACCATCTGCCCCTCCTGGTGAATCATGATTCCGTCGAAGGAGAGTTCCACAATGCGCCGGTAGCGCTCTTCACTCTCCCGCAACCGTTCGTTCGCGGCCCGTAGCTCAGCGGTGCGTTCCGCTACCTGCCGGTCAAGGTTGGCGTTCAGCTCGCGCAGTTCGCGAAGCAGGGCGATGTTGTCCAGCCGGGCTGTGGTCAATTCCACAGTTCGTTGCAAGATTTCGGCGACGCCGGCCAGTCGCTCCCCCTGGGGTTCATCATTGGCGAATACGAACAGGCCGTCGCCGAGCGATCGGGGTGTGACAGGGAAAAGGGCCACGCAGTTTCCTGCGAACCGCTCCTCGGCCACATGGAGGGAAATACCGATCGTCTCGCAATCGCCGTGGCAGATCGCGCGATCCCCCGCATCGAGCGCCCGCACAACGTCCGACGACAGCGTCAGATGATCCCCCTCGCCCCCATCTTCACGAAACGAAGCGTAGGCCTGCACCAATTCGACCTCGCCGCCATCTCGCCGGCCGTAGGCGGAGTAGGGAATGTCTTTCAAGAGGGACATCTTTTCCAGCACCTGGCCCAACACAGCGGTGCTGTCGTCCACGCCCGCAATGCTTTCGCCGACCAGTCCCAGCAACGCGACATCCTCGGCCCGTTCGACCAGGCGGTCATTCTCCAGCTCGAGGACCCGAATCCGGGCCTCCAGTTCTCGACATTTCGCTTCCAGGCTTTCAGTGCTCATGGTACTTCTCCCTCGCAATGGCGAATCTGCTACCCAAAGAACTCCACCATCGCCCCGGCCACTTGCTCCGGTTCGTCCTCCTGAATAAAGTGCCCGCCGGTGGCAACGCGCACCAGCCGGCTATCCGGGATTTCGCGGTGCAGCCGCTCCGAGATCACCGCGCTCAGGTACGGGTCGGCGTCGCCGCGCACGATGAGCACCGGCAGCCTCAACCCGCGCAGATCGTCCGCGATCTCCAGCAGGTGCCGGTTGTCCAAACACCTGGCAAGGTGGAGAAACGCCTTGCGTCCGCGCGGCGTCTTCAGTGGCTTCCAGAAAAGGTTCATCAATTCTGGCGTAACCCGTTCTTTGTGATACAGCCCCCTTCTCACTACCAACTCAAACGTCCCCAAGTCGAGGGTGGCCATAACCAACTGGCGGATGATCGGGGTGCGCAGGGCCGTGATCGGCTGCACCGGCCAGTGATCGTAGCCGACCGTGTTGATCAGGGTGAGGCTGCGCAAGCGGTCGTGGTAGCGCACGGCGCAAACCTGGCCGATACCGCCGCCGACGTCGTGGCCCACGAAGTGGATCGGGGCCAGGTTCAACGCTTCCACGAATTGGCACAGGCGTTCGGCCTGCGCCTTGACGGAATAGGAGACATCGAGTGGCATGTCCGAGTCGCCGCAACCCAACAGGTCCACGGCGATGACGTCGTAGTGCGGGCGCAACAACGGTACAATCTGCCGCCAGATGAATGAGTACGTGGTGATGCCATGAACCAGCAGCACCGGCTCACCCGCCCCTTCGCGGAGGTAGGCCAGCTTGTGGCCGGCGACGAGGCATTTTTCGGCGTTAGCCTGGTCAGCCATGTTGGTCCATCCTTTCGCCGCTTGTCGCCGGAATGGGAATTCCGGCGTTACGATTTCCCCCTAATTCCGCAGCCCCGGAATCCCTATTCCAGGGACCGCTTCATCACCTCCGCCAGACTCTGCAACGAGAGCGGCTTCTGTATCCAGTTGACGACGGCCTTGTCCTCCAACAGTCCCTTTTCACCAGAACCCAGGGGGTAGCCGGTGATCAGGACGATTCTGGCTACGGGGTCCACCTTCCGCAGGCTCCTGGACAGTTCGACCCCGCCCATTCTGGGCATGACGATGTCCGACAGTACGAGAGAGACCTCGTCGGGGCGTGCTTCGTAAAGTGCCAGCGCGTCTTGCCCGTCGCTGGCCGTCACGACCTCGTATCCCAAGGTTTCCAGCATTGCGGTTCCCACGTCTCGTATCGCAGAATCGTCGTCCACCAGCAGGATCAATTCGCCCTGGCCGTGCGGCAGTTCCGTAATCGCCGGCGCAGCTACTTGCTCTTCCGGTTCGTGCCACTCCGGCAGGTAGATGGTAAAGGTGGTGCCCTGCCCCAGCCTGCTGGCCGTCCCGATGTAGCCATCGTGCTGGCGGACAATGCCGTACACTTGGGCCAGACCCAGCCCGGATCCCTGGCCGACCTCCTTCGTCGTGAAGAACGGCTCGAAGATGTGGGGCAGGATTTCCTCTGGCATCCCCGTGCCGCTATCAGAGACGGTCAGCG
>CAZDTE010000099.1:0-11482 GCA_964508275.1 uncultured Ardenticatenales bacterium | reverse complement strand
TTCGAGCCCTGCGCCTGGCGCAGCATGAAGAACAGCAAGCCACCGAAGATGACCAGCGGCAGGAACGACCCCACCAGCGTCATCCATCCACCCCACTGCGAGGGAGATTTGATCTCGATTTCCATCGTCTTCAACTGCTCCTGGCTGACGCCAAGCGCAGTGAGTGTTTCTACGATTCCGACACCGGCTTCCTTTTGCGAAACAAACTCATCATCCTTTACCGTCGTGATACTCAACTCGTCCCCGTCTACCAGGATTTTCTCGATCTGTCCCTCTTTTGCCTTCGTCGCCACCTGATTGATCGAGATGATGTTCTTGGCGCCCTCCGTGGGCGAGAAGACGTTGAAGAATAGGGCCGCGACAGCGACCAGTATCAACAGGTACACGAAACCATTTCTCAGCCAACCGTTATTGACGTTCACCAGATTACCTCCACGCCGTTTGCCCTTTCCCGAAACCCGCGTGCCTCGCGCTGGAGATTCGGCCTGCTTGCGCGGCACGCGATGGGAAGTCACTGGTTCAAGCCGACAGTCAAGCGCCCGTCGTGCAACCCTCAGACGCTCCAACCCGCCGAGCCCTTACAATTATAGCAGAAAAAAACCGAAAAGGGAAGCGAGCATGAACCGGCATCCCCGGCTTCACCTCGTTTCGCGCCCGCCCTCCGCCAGCCCCGGCTGCTGCCCGACCGGGGTATAGCGCAAGAATGCGGATCAACGTGTGGTGACTGGAGTAGGGGCGAGGCATTCCTGCAGACCCCTGAGAGGGACAAATCTCTTGGCTCTGCCCCACCGGGAAGACCCCACCTGGAGGGGAATGCCACGCCCTTACAATTGTGCAGGACAGCGCCGACAACTCCCCACAGCTATGCGTTATACCCGCCCGACCGCGACACATTGCGTTAATCTCTTGCCTGGGGTATAATGAGAGGTTGTCTCCAAGGAGGGTAGTGTGCCCCTTGGAGGGCGTGAAAACGGGCGTTTGGGCGCGCTGGCGATTCGTTGGGTTGCTGTGTTGCGGTTTCTATATCGGAGGAGTATGTCTACGCCGAACTTGTCCGGACTGATGGCGCTGTGGCATCAACTCGCGCCGTACCGTCTCCTGCTGGCTGCGCTGCGCCCGACCGGTCGGGGGCGCGAGGACACGTCGTCCGGCAGCGGAGGGTCGGCACGGGTTCACGAGAGGCGTTCTATCGCTTTGCGCCAGGCCGTGCGGCCCTACCTGGCCGCGGCACTGGCGACAGACCTCTCCGTCCCTATCCTCATCCTGGTGTCCCGATCTGATATCGCGCACCAGTGGCATCGCCAACTGCGCACCTGGCTTCCGGAACATGTGCCGTTGCACCATTTCCCCGAACGCCGCCGCCTGCCGTTTGAACGTGCGGCGCCAGATCGCCTGAATACGGAACGGCGCATCGCGGTTCTGCGTGGCCTGGACGCGGCTCTGCGCGACCCAAACGCGCAAGCGTCCGGAGAACGCCCCCCCGGTCCGATTGTCGTCGCCAGCGCGCGTGCAGCGCTCCAGCACACGGTCATGGCGGAGACGTTCCGGCGTCACGCACGTACGTATCGGGTTGGACAGACAGTGTCTTTGCGCGGCTTGCTGTCTGCATGGTATGGCCTGGGCTACGTGTCCGACAGCATGGTGGTGCAACCGGCCACGTTCAGCCGGCGGGGAGGCATCGTGGATGTCTTTCCGGTGGGAGACGACCAGCCGGCGCGCATTGAGCTGTTTGGGGATCAGATCGACACGATGCGCCGTTTCGATCCGGCCACCCAACGGTCTACCGGCAACATCGCCACGCTAACCGTGCCGCCGGCGCGGGAGGCCCTTCCCTGCCAGGGGCCCGCCGGCGCGCAGACGCTCGCCACTCACGTGCTCGACAGCCTTGCCCCACCGGCGTGGGAGCAGTGGGAGCGCGACTTGGAGCGGCTCCAGGAGGGTGAGAACTTCCCTGATCTGGACTTGTACTTGCCCTACCTCTACCCCCGCCCGGACTGCATCTGGAGTCACCTTCCGGAAAACGCGTTTACTGTCGTTGACGATTGGACAGCCATCCAGGCTACAGTCGCCGAGATTGAGAGGGAGGCCAGGCGGATCGGCAGCGATTCTGAAGTCAGGGGTGACCTGCCCCCCGGCTTCGCAGCAGACCAAGGGGTATGGGACGATCTGCAGGAATCTCTCTCCGAGCGGAGTGTGGTCTACCTGGGTGCGGGGCCGGTGCCGGCGGAAGCGGGCTGGCCGGAGGTTTTCCAGGCCGGGCCGCGCTATGCCGGTCGAATCCAGGACGTGCTCGCGGCTTGCCACGACGGCATCGGCCACGATCGCCGGGTGGTGGTCAGCCGGCAAGCCGAGCGCCTCGCCGAGCTGTTGCGGCAGGATGGGATCGGCGCGACCCCGGTGACCGATTTGCCACTTTTGCCCTCCGCCGGCAGCCTGACCCTGGTGCAGGGCAATCTTCCGGAAGGGTGGGTGTGTCACCCGGGGGATGGACTGCCGGCCACGGAGCTGGTGACGGATGCGGAGATCTTCGGCTGGGCTCCGGTCATCCCTCGCCGGCCGGAAAAGCCACGTTCCCGCCTACCGAGGGAAGCGTTTTTCACCGATCTCAACATGGGTGAGTACGTTGTCCATCTCGAGTACGGGGTGGGAGCATTTAGAGGCCTGGTACAGAAGGCGATCAACGGTGTCGAGCGCGAGTACTTGCTGATCGAATACGCGGCCGGGGACAAGTTGTATGTGCCGGTTCATCAGGCAGACCGTGTCAGTCGCTACGTGGGCATAGGCACACATACGCCGGCGATTCACCGGCTGGGCAAAGCCAGCTGGGAGTTGGTCAAACAGCAGGCCAAGAAGGCGGTGGCCGAAATAGCGGATGATCTGCTGGCCCTCTACTCGCAACGCGAAGTGGTCACCGGCCATGCCTTCTCCCCCGACACGGCGTGGCAGGCCGAGTTGGAAGCGTCCTTCCCGTACGAAGAGACGAGCGATCAGCGCCGAGCCATCGAAGCTGTGAAGCGGGACATGCAGCGGGCGCGACCGATGGACCGGCTTGTCTGTGGAGACGTTGGCTATGGGAAAACCGAGGTGGCCCTGCGAGCGGCCTTCAAAGCGGTGATGGGTGGTAAACAGGTGGCCATGCTCGTGCCCACGACCGTGCTCGCGCAGCAGCATTTCAACACGTTTGCGCAGCGCCTGGCCCCCTTCCCCATCGAGGTCGAGATGCTATCACGGTTCCGTCCGCCAGCGGAACAGCGCCGCATCCTAGACCGGATGCTCGCCGGACAGGTGGACATCGTCATCGGCACGCACCGGCTCCTCTCGCGCGATGTGCAATTTCGGGACATTGGCCTGCTGATCGTGGACGAAGAGCAGCGCTTTGGCGTGACTCACAAGGAGCGGCTCAAGCGCTGGCGCACAAAGGTAGATGTGCTGACTCTCACAGCCACCCCGATTCCGCGCACGCTGCACATGGCTTTGACCGGTGTGCGCGACATGAGCACAATCGACACGCCGCCGGAGGAACGGCAGCCAATCGTCACGCATATCGGACCGTACGAAAAGGCCCTGATCCGTCGTGCCATCCTGGAGGAAATGGATCGCGGTGGCCAGACCTTCTTCGTACACAACCGGGTGCTGAGCATTCACGCGATGGCCCAACATTTGTGCAAATTGGTGCCCGAAGCACGAATCGCGATCGCCCATGGACAGATGAAAGAACGGAAACTGGAGCAGGTGATGCTAGACTTTTCGGCCGGGGAGGAGTACGATGTCCTGGTGTGTACTAGCATCATTGAAAGCGGTCTGGACATGCCGAACGTCAACACGATCATCATTCATCGGGCCGATCAGTTCGGGTTGGCGCAGCTCTACCAACTGCGTGGCCGTGTAGGGCGCGGCGCGCGTCGGGCCTATGCCTTCCTGATCCACCCTCGGTTGAGTAGCCTTGGAGAGGCCGCGAAGATGCGCATGGAGGCGATTGGCGAGGCGACGGAGCTGGGCGCTGGTTTCCGGTTGGCGATGCGTGATCTGGAGATCCGCGGAGCCGGCGAGTTGTTGGGAGCTCGACAGCACGGCCACATCGCCGCAGTGGGTTTCAATCTCTACACCCGTCTGCTGGCCCAGGCCGTCGCCGAGCGGAAGGCCAGGAGTGAAGGAAAAGTGCAGCTTGCACCCCGCCTGTTCAGCGCGCCGAAAGTGGACCTGCCGATCCCGGCGTATCTTCCGTCCGATTATGTCCCGAATTCCAATCTGCGATTGCGGCTTTACCAGCAACTCAGCGAGGTGACGAGCCTCGAAAAGGTGCGCGACCTGGCGGACGAGTGGGTGGACCGCTTCGGCCCGCTCCCCGATCCGGCGAAGAACCTGCTCTACGTCTTGGAGTTGCGCGTCCGGGCTGCGCGGGGGCCGATCGCCGGTATCGGCGCCGAACGTGGCCAGGCGATTGTCACGCTCACCAACGCGCTTGCCGCGAGCCGGCTTCGGGTGCGGTGGACTCCCGGAAGCCGCGCGCAGATCGGCCGGCGCGATGTTCGAGTTCCCATAAGCCGCGACGGGAGCTGGCGGGCAACGTTGCTGGAAGTCGTTCAGGAGTTGGAGAAGGTATAGCGGCAGATGACCACCAGGTGCGGATCGGAAGAGAGCGCGTGACACCACGGGCCCGAATGCTGGCCGCCCCGATCCGCGCTACCGGAGCATGATCTTTGAGCCGTACATCCGCTCGACCACGGCCAGGGATTCGATCGGCACATCCAGCTGGGCCAGCTGGCTTCGTCCCTCCTCGAACGATTTCTCGATCACGACGCCGATGCCTAGGAGAGCGGCTCCACTTTCCCGCACGATGTCGGCGAGCGCGCCAATGGTCTGCCCGGTGGCGAGGAAATCGTCAATGATGAGCACGCGGTCGGTCGGGCGCAGGTATTCCGGTGCGACGAGCAGCAGCGTCTCACCGCCTTTCGTGCGCGACGGAACGCGTCGCTCGAACGCGTTCGCCGGCATGGTGACCGAGCGAGCCTTGCGAGCGAAGATGACCGGCACATCGAGGGCCACGCCGGCCTGCAACGCCGGCGCGATGCCGGAGATCTCGGCGGTGAGCACCTTTGTCGGTTGCAGCCGGCCAAACCGGCGCGCAAACTCCCGTCCGATCCGGGCCATCAGCGTGCAATCCACCTGGTGGTTGATGAACCCGTCCACTCGCAGAATGCCGCCCCCCAGGTTCTGCCCTTCCTCCCGAATTCGTCTTTTCAGTTCATTCATGATGTGGGTAATTGACCGTTAACTGTGGGTTTTTGCGGGTTATTTTCGACAAAAATAGAACGTTCGTTCTGGCAAGGAGTGTTTTCCCAAAGCAGTCACCATGAGCGCGGCGGCGCGCAGACCACCGCGCCTGAACGGCACGCACCGCCAGGTAGTCAGGCCACCATGCCGGGAACACGCAACCAGAGATACTGCCACGGTCTGAGCGGATTATACCATACCGCGCTGGATCAGGCAAAGGGATTCTGCGGCAGCAGCCGGCGCACGACGGCGCGGTCGTTGGCGTCGAAGGTGCCCAGGGCCAGAAGTACGAGGGCGTAAGTCGCGGCTACCGACGGGATCAGTAGGTAGAAGGGCCTGCTCCACAGCGCGACCAGCATGGCAGCCGCTGCCGCCAGGGCCGCCACCGGTCGCCACAGCAATCCCATCCACGGGACCGGCGCCAGGTGCCGGCGCAGGCACCAGTAGAACGGGATCAGCAGGGCAAACTCGGAGAAGATCGTGATCACCGCCGCCGCCTGGTAGCCGTACCGCGGAATGAACGCCAGGTTCGCCAGCAGGTTGAAGGTCACGCCGATGAAGAAGGCACGGGTCAGGAAGTGCTGCTGGTCAATGGCAATCAACACGTAGTGGGTCACGCTGTTGACGAAGCTGAACGGCAGGAACCAGATCAGCAGGCGCAGCGCGATGGCAGCGTGGGGCAGGTACTCCGAGCCGCCGAAGAAGAGGATGATGCCCTCGGCGTAGCGGGTCGTCAGCAAGGCCACCGGCAAGCTGATCACGACGAGGAACTTGAGCGCCATCAGGTAGGCGCGCAGCAGCGAGTCGCGGGCCGAGGTGGCATAGCGCGACATGATCGGGAAGATGGCGATGGTGAAGGCCGAAGGAATGATGTTCAGGCCATCAATGAACTTGTAGGCGGTCGTGTACCAGCCGACGACTGTGTCCCCCTTCATCGGCTGGAGCAGGGTGACGTCCACGCGGAAGAAGATCGTGGCCAGGATATCGTTGATCATCAGCGGATACGATGTGCTGACCATGCGACGCTCGAATGTGGCGTCCACCTCCAGGCGGGGACGGAAGAACGTGCGGCTCACCAGCACGAAGAAGGCGCCGGCCGTGATCGTGTTGACGACCACCGAGACGGCCGCCAGCCCAACAAAGCCGTAGCCCAGCAGCAGTACGGCCGTGCCCAGTACGACTCGCAGGAGTGTTGTCACTGAAGTCATGGTGGCCGGCACTTCCATCTTTTCGTACGCAGAAAAGACGGAGCTGAACGCTGCCGCCAGGTTGCTGGGAATCAGGCCGATGGCAAAGAGGATGATCGCCCAGGTCGTGTCGTCGGTGAGTGCGAAGAAGTGCCGCCAACTGACGAGGAACAGAGCCAGCACCGGGACCATCGCCATGGACAACCCCAGGCGCAGCACAGCCGTGTTGCTCAGGTAGCGGTTAGCCTGGCTGCGATCCTTGGCCACCTCGCGCATCAGCAGCGTGCTGAGTCCGAAGTTCGTGAAGATGGCGAAGTAGCCGATGATGAAGATGGCGAAGGCGTAGCGACCGGCCAGCGTGGGGCCCAGGATGCGCAGCATGAGCATGGCGAAGGCGGTGTCGATTGCCTTGTTCACCAGCGATAGGGACATCGGTGTGAGGCTGTTCTTGGCGATGCGCTTGACCGGGTGGTCTTCCGCGCTCTCCTGGTAGATGCGCCCCCACACCCAATAGCCGGCGGCCAGCAGCAGGACAACGACACCCAGGAAGCTGATGAACAGACCGAGCTTGAACGACATCGGCGTGTACTTGAAGCGGATAGTCTGGTGACCGGCGGGCAACTGCACCGCGCGGAAATTGTAATCGGCGCTGTAGATGTGCAGCGGTTCCTCTTCCGGCTCGCCGTCGGGACGGCGGTACGCTTTCCAGCCGGGGAAGTAAGAGTCGCCGAGGACGAGCCAGGCCGGCTCCGGCAGGTCCACGCGGATGACCACCTCGTTCGGCGTGTACCGCGTAATCGTCGGGACCTCTGCTTCCCTCCCCCCTTGCAGGGGGGGCCGAGGGGAGTAGAGGTCGGGGACGGTGGGCTGTGTTTCCTCCACGAGTACCTCGTCCCGCGGATCGAACGAGCGCATAGCCTCGGCCAGTTGTTTGCGGTCGGGGATGACCCGTGCGCGGGGGACGACGAAGGCACGCGGCAGGACGTTCGTGTTCTCGTAGATACGCAGCTCGTCGTCGTAGACCAGGCGATAGTCGGCGTTCGTCAGGGACTCCTTCGTCAGCACGAAGCGCACGTTGAGCAGGTCGAGCAGGGCGGAGTCGAGTGAGCCGGCCCAATAAAACGGCGAGACGCGGTTGTATAGCAACTGGCCTTGGGTTTCGATCAGGCCCATGAAGTCGGCGTACTGCTTGGGGATGATCGAGTCGTAGCCCCGGATGTCGTGCAGTCCGTAGAACATGCCCACGTTCGGATTGAAGATCTTGCCGCTGGTGGCGCTATCCAGGCTGGTGATGCGGAACAAGCCCTCTTGCGATTGCAGGAACTGCACCGCGGGCGGAGTGTACTTGGCCAGGGCAGGATCGGCAGCCGGGTTGAAGCTGTGGCCGATCACCAGCAAGTCGACGGCCAGGACGAGGATGGCCAGTGGCTTCCAGGCCGGGTGTCGGCCCAGTTGCCGGGGCAGAAAGATGGGGCAATAACTCACCCGCAGGACGGCGCCGGCGCCGCTCAGGGCCAGGGCGAACCAAACGAGGTTGCGCCACTGGTAGGACAGGAAGGTCGCGCCGTCGGCGAAGGCGCGTTGGGCCAGGTCGGATGAGGCGACGAGGCGGTCGGCGTACCCAACGAACGTGCTTGGCGAGAAGAAGATGCCCAACAGGGCAACTAGCAGCACCGCCCCCGCCCCAAACGTCAGCCAACCGACGACACGCGGCACCTCGGTGGGGCGTTCGCGCCGGTTGGCCAGCGTCTGCGCCCCAATGCCGGCAAGCACGGCGACGGCCAGCGTGTACGGGAAAACCCAGCGAAACGGCGAGTGGAGTTGGTTGAAGCCAGGGACACCGTAGTAGGGCAAGGCGTAGGCCGGTGTGCCGAAGGCAAAGAGCAGCGACGCGCCGGCCAGGACGGCAAAGATCACGACGTACGCCCTGTGCTCGCTCCGTCGTCGCCATCCGACGAGCAGAGCGATCAGCGTGAGCACGAGCGGGAGTATGCCGACGTAGCTGCCGGCCTCCACATAGTTCTTGATCCCCCAGAACGGGTTGTCCACCGGCTGGCCCAGGGCGTTGTGGGTGAAGGGTTGCCACGTGCGCGTGAACATGTCGAAGAATTGATGATGGGCCGGGTTGCCGAACACGTCCGGGATGAGGAAGGCGACGATCTGGCGCAGCGGGAAGGCCCAGCCGATCACATCTTCGTAGCGCACCGAGCCTTGCCGGAAGTTCAGGCGCACCAGCTCGTAGAGCGGGATAAGTTGGATTGCGCCGATGGAAAGTCCGACGGCCACCATCACGAGCAGGGCAATGGCGACGCGGCCCAGCAGCCCGCGATCGCGGCGGCGGTTCCACAGGATTGCCAGTCGGGAGGCGGCGTAGAAGCCGCTGACAAGCAGTACGTAGAGGGCGATCTCCACGTGGCCGGCGAGGGTCATGATTCCCAGCGCCAGCGCCCCGAGGGAGGCATAGGGGACGAATGCGGTCGGGTGCCGGTCCCCGGCCTCGGCCTTTTGCACCAGCCGCTCGATCATGGCCAGGACGAACGGCAGCCAGCAGGCAGCAGCGATCACCATCGGGAAGTCGATGCTGACGATGAAGAAGCCGCTGAAGGTGTAGGTGATCGCCGAGATGGTGGCGGCAATTCCGCTCAGGCGGATGGTGCGGGCGAAGAAGGCCGCAAACAGGCCAGCCAGGAGGAGTTGAAGCAGGGTGAATGGGCCGTATGCCAGGGCTACTGGCAGGATGTAGAACAGGATGCTAAACGGGTAGAGCGCCGAATGTTGCCCGGCGGCCAGGAACGGCACACCGGTAAACAGGTTTGGGTTCCAGAGGGGGATTTGCCTGGCCGCGAGCGATTGGCGGATGAACAGCTTCCAGGCGTAGTTTTCGAGCAGCAGGTCGCTGAGCAGTTGGTTGTGGGGCACGCCGACGCCGGCGCTTTCGGCCAGCGAATCCCAGGGCGAAAACGCGAAGAGGTTATCAAACGGGACGAGGACACGGCCGCCCAGGATGACCGGCCATAGCAGGATCAGGGTGAGAGCGAGAAGGAGTAGGAGAAGGGCGAGCCCTTGCCTCAGGGCTTGACGTTTCGATGTCGCCATCTAATCTGCCAGACGCGCCAGGCAGCTTCTAGCTTCACAGGGATAGACATCTTGGATCGCCCGATGCGCCGGTCCTCGAAGTAGATCGGATACTCCTTGATGCGGAGACCCAGCTTTTCGGCCAGGTAGGCCATCTCAACCTGAAACACGTAGCCGTTGGAGCGGATGTTGGGCAGGTCAATGGCCTCCAGGGCGGCTCGACGCCAGAGTTTGAAACCGGCTGTACCGTCCCGTACCTTGAGGCCCAGAACGAAGCGTGTGTAGACCTGGTTCGCCCACCAGCTCAAGAAGTACCGGCCGAAGCTCCAGCGCTCGTCCAGTTCCCCACCGGGAACATAGCGGGAGCCAACCACTACGTCACATTCGGGGATGATCTCCAGAAAGTCCGGAAGGTACCGTGGCGAATGTGAGAAGTCGGCATCCATCTGCACGATGAAATCGGCGCCTCCGTCCAGGGCTCGTTGGAATCCCTCACGGTAGGCTGTGCCTAAGCCGAATTTGCCGGCGCGGTGAATGACCTGGAATCGGTGCGCATAGCGCTGGTGGATCTCGTCGGCGATCTTGCCGGTCTGGTCGGGGGAGGCATCGTCCACGATCAGGATGGAGAGGTTCTCGATGTCCAGTGAGAGTAACTCGCCGGCCAACGCCGGCAGGTTGTTGGCTTCGTTGTAGGTGGGGATGACCACCACTGTCTTTGCAGGCAAATGACACCAATCCTTCCGCCAAGAAACGTGGGGCTTGTCCACTGTGGTTCCCCAGGTTGACGTGGAATTATACAACGACACGCAGGAAAGGTCAAGGACGTGTCCACAACGAATTGCTAAGAATCGGGTGCTGGGGTATAATTGGGGCAGGTTGTCGGGCACATTGGCGGGTGCGACCGACACGTGTGTTGACGGCCGAAAGCCGGACGACGGCGAGGGTTAAGGAGGTGACGTTGGTGGGTCAGCATTACGGGATGACGGCAGAACTGTACCGGGCGGTGACCGCCGTCGTGGACGATCGAATGCGAGAGGTCACGACCAGGCGCGAGGACTTCGACCGCCTGGTCGAGGCCCAGGTTCGCACGGAGGATCGCCTGGATCGAGTGGAAGCAGCCCTGGATCGCCTGGCCCAGGCCCAGGCGCGTACCGAGCAGCGGGTGGATGAGCTGGCCCAGGCCCAGGTGCGTACCGAGCAGCGGGTGGATGAGCTGGCCCAGGCCCAAGTGCGCACGGAGGAGCGGGTGACCAGCCTGGAAGCTGCGGTGGAAAAACTGGCCCAGGCCCAGGCGCGCACCGAGGAGGAGCTACGAAACCTGATCGAGGTGGTGGCCGTGATGCAAGGCACTCTGGCTGCCGTCCAGGATCGCCAACAAGGAATGCAAGATACCCTGGCTGCCGTCAAGGGCCGCCAACTGGAACTGACCTACCGGCAGAAGGCTGCGGCCTACTTTGGCCCGCTCCTGCGCCGGATGCGCGTCCGCTCCCTCATCGAACTGGAAGATGACCTGGAGTCCAAGCTGCCTGCGGAGGAATTCGACGACTTGCTGCGCCTGGACTTGCTGGTCAGTGGGCAGCCTCGCCGGGTGGCCGATGCCCCGCCGGTATGGCTGGCCCTAGAGATATCATCGGTGGTGGACCGGTACGACGTGGATCGCGCGCTGCGCCGGGCGGCAGCACTCCGGCGGGCCGGCTATCGGGCTATCCCGGTCGTCGCCGGGGAACGAGCTACAGAGGGGGCAGAGGACAAGGTGCGGAGCCACAGAATACTGCTGTTCCAGGACGGCAAGACGCTGTTTTGGGAAGAGGCTCTGGCCGACGCTCTGGTGGAGGAAGGTAGCCGTTGATCTTTAGGCAGGCAGCAAGCATCCGCGACAGCCTGGCACGAACCCGCCAGTCTATGTTCGGGCAGATCGCCGGTCTGTTTGGGCCGGGCGAGGTGAC
>CAZDTE010000098.1:0-11505 GCA_964508275.1 uncultured Ardenticatenales bacterium | reverse complement strand
CATGTGCTCCCCCAGAATTGGGGGCCGGGGTGTGTTCCCCAAGTTATTGAGATGATACGCAAGAAGGCACAAAAAAACCCGCTGTGAAAGCGGGATGTGCTCCCTGTGCCAGCCTCACTCATTAGTGTACAGGGTCCGCGCTTCTCTGCCGCGCGACCCGATACCCTCAGCCTCGATAACGGTGGCGATTCCGGCCGTGCTTACTGGGCGAATAATTCACCTTCGGCACAGCAGCTCCCAGGTCCATTCACCCCGACCGTAAGTATCGGACTTCCACCACGCGCCGACTCTCTGGACTTCGTGCCGGAGTTACTTGCCCTGTTCGTAGCTTTTCTCGATAAGGCTACGAACAGTATACCACGGAACCGAAGTTGTGTCAAGTGCGCGATCCACTCGGGGTGTCCGTCATTTTCTTGCGTTTTGGGCCGGGCGGGGGCGGCTGCGCATAAATGACGGAGCCTGGGCGTTGACTTCCAGTGCTCAAGCCCCCGTCCTCGGGGGCAACTTGGGCGGGTTTGCCTGGCAGACACGCCCTCGGGGACGAGGGCTGCGAGCCGTCAGGCCAATGCGTACCCGGGCAGCGCGATTCATCCGCTGCCAGCCAAACGCAAAACTTTGACGGCCACCACCGGGAGAAGATGTGGCCGGTCAGGGGGTGTGTGTCCACCACCCCACGATGAAGGACGCACAATGTTCCCGGGGCACGTGTTTCCACCGAAATGGAGGGATCGTCAGATGAGACCACAGATTTGCCGGAAAGGATGTTCCGTGTTAGAATCTTTAATAGCGGGGAAGTGTCGGAATTGGCAGACGAGCGTGACTTAGGATCACGTGGAGAAATCCGTGAGAGTTCGAGTCTCTCCTTCCCCACCTGAGGTATTATGAATGGTGAACGGGTCGTGAAAACGGTGTGTTAACACGGCAATCGGGAATGGCCGTTGACCATTCACTGTTATCTCTTCTTGCTACCAGAACTCGATGCGGTAATCCACCAGGGTGATGTCTAACCGGCTGCGCTCGATGACGCTTACCGCTTTGGTCAACAAACCATGCGCGTAGGCCCGATCGTTGCTCACGCAGGCGATGGCCAGTTCGGCCGATTGCCAGCGGTCCTGTTCACCCACCTCGGCCACAGAGACATTGAAGCGCTGGCGCAGGCGTGCCGTGATCGAGCGCACGACCTGACGTTTGTCTTTCAGGCTGTGCGCTGAGGGTAGGTGCAGGTCAATCGAGCAGACGCCAACGACCATCGCCCTACAGACTGCTCCGGTGCTGTCCCCCGTCGATGAGGATGCTCTCGCCGGTGATGTAGCCGGCGTGTGCCGATGCCAGGTAGACGACGAGGCTGGCGAATTCCTCCGGCGTACCCATCCGGCCCACGGGAATGTTGCTGATGATGCCGGCAGCGGCCTGTTCCGGTGTGATCTGCTGGGCCTCGGCGCGCTGGCGAAACAGTTCTACCACCCGATCTGTCCGCGTCCAGCCCGGGCACACGTTATTGACCGTGATTCCCTGTGCGGCGACCTCGTCGGCCAACGTTTTGGCAAAACCCACAACACTCATCCGCACGGCGTTCGAGAGCATCAGCCCGGCGAGCGGCTCCTTCACGGTGACCGAGGTGATGTTGATGATGCGGCCCCATCCTTTCTCCGCCATGTGGGGGATGCCGGACCGAATCAGGCGCACACCACTGAGGAAGTTCAACTCAAAGGCTTTGACCCAGGCTTCATCGGAGAACGAAAGGGGCGGCCCTGCCGGCGGCCCTCCCGCATTGGTAACCAGAATGTCTAACCCGCGGAAAGAATCCACGGTTGCCTCGATAAGATAGTCCGCGTATGCGGGATCTGTCAGGTCGGCCGGGACGGCAACAACACGCGCGCCTGTTTGCTCGCGGATTTCGTCGGCAGTATTGCGCAACGTCTCTTCGTTTCGCGCACAGATGACCAGGTTCACTCCCTCGGCCGCCAGTCCCATAGCCACTGCCCTGCCCAGCCCTCTGCTCGACGCAGCGACCAGGGCTACCTTCCCTGCAATTCCCATGTCCATTGAGTGATCTCTCCCTTCACATTTTTACGAAATAGGCCCGACAGGCCTCGTCCAGCAATTCTGCAGTCAGTTTGGGGCGTTGGCGACGAAAGCGGGCGATATCCGCCAGCTCATCCAGGATGTCGCGTGGATGCACAGCGCGCAGGGGACGCTCCTCCTTGATGTAATGCTCGCGTATCAGGTAGGCCAGGGCTCGATCGTCGTACGGAATACCCTTAAGCTGGCACACACGCCGGAAGATTTCCCGATATTCATCGAACGATGGATTCACGATCGGAATCTTGTAGCGTATCCTACGGAGAAACGCCTCATCCACCAGGTCTTTGGGTTCCAGGTTGGTTGAGAAGACAATCAAGAGATCAAACGGCACCTCGATCTTCTTGCCAGTATGCAACGTGAGATAGTCCACGCGCCGTTCGAGCGGCATGATCCAGCGATTGAGCAAGTCGCGAGGACGCGCTTGCTGGCGGCCAAAATCGTCAATGAGCAACATGCCGTTGTTCGCCTTCATCTGGAACGAGGCTTCGTACATGTTAGTGACTCCGTCACACACCAGATCAAGATTCTCCATGTTCAGCTCGCCGCCGACGATGATCGCGGGTCGCCGGATGCGGACCCACCGCCGGTCAACGCGGGTACGCAGCGAATTCCCGGTCACCCCACGGTTGGCCGTTGCTTCCAGGAGCCGGTGGTTGTGCAGGTCGAACACCTTGATGACGTGGCCCTCGACATGGATGGCATATGGAATGTAGATCGCGCCGGGGAGCAAATGCCCGATAGCCTCGGAGATCGCTGTCTTGCCGTTGCCGGGGGGGCCAAACAGAAACATGGAACGACCAGAGTTGATGGCCGGGCCAAGTTGGGAAAGTGTTTCTCCTCTGAGTACCAAATCTGCCAGGCCCTCCCGGAGAACTCTTTCGCTGATGATGTGACCCTGTAGGGATTGCCGCAGGGTGGCGCCAGCATAATCATCAAGCGGCACGGGGGCCTCACCCACGTACTGGCTACGCTCCATGCTCTCCCGTCCGCGCGCCCGACCTTTTTCGGTCAACACGTAGTTGTAGCTCGATTCGGCGAGCCCGCTGGTGCCCGTGACTTCGCAGAGGTGTTCGCGGCGCAGGAACTCCAAGAGCGGAGCGGTGACGTTTGTAAACGGTAGCCCCAAGGCATCTGCCACCTCTGCGCCGGAGGTCAAGCCGACGGTGTACATGGTCTTGAGGGCCAACTCAGAAAGGAATCCGATGCCCAGGCCCGTCTCCTCAATGCTAATCGGTTCCTTCGGAAAAAACGGTTCCTCGTCGCTCGAAAGGTGTTCAATGATGCGTTGGGTTGAGGCTACGGTCATGGGGCGCTCCATAATTGCCGGAAGTCTAAGCTGCCTTGTCTAGCCAGGTGGGAATAATCTCGCCCAGGCGATCGTATAGGATGGGGCCCGACTCGCCGGTGATGGTTTGGGCCGTGATTTCGCAGCGAGCCACATCCGCCCGAGAAGGGAGTTCGTACATGATGTCCAACAGGATCGATTCGATCACGGTGCGCAACCCTCGCGCGCCGGTATGATATTTCATGGCTTGGTGCGCGGCCGCCTCTACAGCACCGGGAGTGAAGACCAATTGTACCTGGTCCAAGCCGAACAATTTCTGGTACTGCTTGACGAGGGCATTGCGCGGTTGGGTGAGGATCTGGGCCATTGCTTCTCGATCAATCGGATCAACGCTGACCACGACGGGGAGCCGGCCCACAAACTCCGGGATGAAGCCGAATTGCACGAGATCGTCGGGAATCAACTGCTTGAGCAGGTCCGCTTTGTGCTTCATGTGCCGCTCGATCCGGCCAAGTTCCTCGTCGTCGGTTTGCTCCTTCGAATCGGCGGCCAGTACCGGGCCCGACAGCGCAGACGGCCCTGCCGACCGACGCCGCGCAAATCCTATCTGGCCTCTTGCTTCAACCCGGACGGCGACCACTTCATCCAATCCTTCAAATGAGCCTCCGCAAATGAAGAGGATGTTGCTGGTGTCGAGGTTTATGAACTCTTGCTGAGGATGCTTCCGGCCGCCTTGCGGTGGAATACTGGCCACAGATCCTTCGATGATCTTCAAAAGGGCCTGTTGGACACCTTCGCCAGAGACATCACGGGTGATGGAAGGGTTGTCACCCATTTTGCGTGCGACCTTATCGATCTCGTCAATGTAGACAATGCCCTGTTCTGCTTTGGCGACATCGAAGTCCGCGGCCTGCAACAGATGTAGAAGGATATTCTCAACGTCTTCGCCGACATACCCGGCCTCTGTGAGTGCCGTTGCGTCTCCAATCGTGAGGGGAACGTCAAGAATTCTGGCCAACGTTTGGGCCAACAGAGTCTTGCCGCATCCCGTGGGGCCGACGAGGAGGATATTACTCTTTTGCAATTCAACGTCGTCTATGCGCGCCCCAACTTTGATCCGCTTGTAATGGTTGTATACAGCAACGGAGAGCACCTTTTTCGCGTGGTCCTGCCCGACGACGTACTGATTCAGGCGATGATAGATCTCTTTCGGCGGTGGAACGTGGTCGGTGATGGACGAGGTGGAGGAAGAGGTGCTGGTGTCCCCAGCCAGAATCTCCCTGCACAGGTCCACGCACTCATCGCAGATGTAGACTGAGTTGGGCCCGGCGATCAACCGGCTTACCTCACGCTGCCCTCGACTGCAAAATGAACATCGCTGAATACTCCGGCGTCGCCGTGTTGGCATACTATTCTCCTCCCAGATCGTGAGTCGGCAAACGAGACGGCCGTCAGTCTCCCGCCTCATCCTCGGCTTCGGTGCCATCGGGTACAGCCAGGACATCGTCCACCAGGCCATATTCAACGGCTCGTTGGGCATCTAAGAAGAAGTCGCGGTCCGTATCTTTCCGAATCCGCTCCATAGACTGTCCAGTTCGTTCGACCAGGATCTCATTCAGTCGTGCGCGCAGCCGCAGTATCTCTTTAGCCTGGATTTCGAGGTCCACAGCCTGACCCTGCATCCCACCGAGGGGCTGGTGCAGGTGTATAGTGGCATTGGGCAAGGCGTATCGTCGTCCCTTGGCACCCGCCGCCAACAGAACCGTGCCCATGCTGGCCGTAGACCCAACGGCGATGGTCGAGACCGGGGCCTGGATCAGGCACATCGTGTCATAGATCGCCAGGCCGCTGTAGATCACGCCGCCTGGCGAGTTCACGTACATCTGAATCTCGCGCTCCGGGTTCTCCCGGTCCAGGTACAACAACTGGGCCACGATCAGGTTGCTCACCTGATCATTGATCGGCGTGCCCAAGAAGATGATTCGCTCTTTCAACAGGAGGGAATAGATGTCGTACGCGCGTTCGCCTCTCCCCGACGTTTCGATGACCATCGGGACCAGGCTGCTCGTGGGTAAATCGCTCATGCTTTCTTGTCCTCTTCACTTTCCGTTGCGGTGTCGCCGGTCGCGGAATCCGCGGATGCGGAATCCTCATCGTCGGCGGCCACGACAGTCTCATCAGTCTCAGGTAATTCTTCAGCTGGTTCGGCCTGCGGAATCTCTCCTTTGGCCAGGCGGATCGCATACTCCGAGGCTTTTCTGGCCAGAATACGACCAGATAGGTCATCTCGCCTGGAGGCCAGGATTTCCCGCGTCTCCTCTTCATGCTCGCCAAAGCGCTCCACCATCCGCTCGATTTCCGCATCAACTTCTTCGTCGTCTACACTGATGCCCTCGGCCTCTGAAATCGTGAAGAGGATTACATTCTCGATCACAGCTTCTTCCGCCCGTGGGCGCATGTCTTCGCGCACGGCATCCAGATCGTCAAATTCCATGTCCTCCAGAAACTCCTCTAGCGAGATCTCCTTCTGTGCCAGTTCGAGTTCTAGAGCGGCCAGGATGCGGTCGATGCGTTCTTCCACCATCTTCGCCGGAACTTCAACCTGCGCTTGCTCGTTTACGGCACGGAGATAGTCACGAAGCAGTTTCTCCTGCATCTCGTCCGTTGCCACAGCCAGCAATTCCTCTTCAATTTCCTGGCGCAGTTGAGTTAAGCTCTCGAATGGGCTGATTTCCTGAACCCAGTCATCTGTCATGTCCGGAAGGGCCCGCTTCTTAAGATCGAGGAGCGTGACTTTGTAAAGCGCCATGCGGCCGGCCAGGGTTTCCGTGGCGTAATCTTCGGGATACGTGATATGGAACTCCTTGACCGTGTTGACCATCATGCCCAACAGGTTCTCCGAACCTCTTATGGGATCATCTTCGTCCGGCTCGAACAGCACACCCTGAGTGCCCTTGCTGTCAGACAGGTTAGTCCCGTCGAGCAAGTCACTGCGGATGTCGATCGTGATCAAGTCCCCGTATTCTGCCGGCCCCAGAGACGTGGTCCACGTCCCGGTTGTCTCTTGAAACTCTTTCAGTATCAGCTCTATCTCCGCCTCTTCGACCGACACATCCTCCTCATCAACACGAATGTTGCCGTAATCCCCCAAATCCACCCGCGGCGGCGTCTGGAAGACAAAACGCAACGTGAGTGGATCTTCGTCCACGATTTCTGATTCCATCGAATCATAATCGTAAATGTCCAGGTCGTTTTCCTCCAGGGCGTCTGAGAGCGACTTTGGAGTCAATTCTTCTATGACGTCCTGCAGTAAAGTAGCGCGTCCGACAAAGCGTTCGATAATCTGGTACGGCGCTCGTCCGGGCCGAAAACCAGGGATCTGCTGGCGGCGAGAGATCTGGCGCGCCTTGGCACGCATCGCCTTCTTGATCTCATCCGCATCAAAGCCAATTGTTATGGCGGCCCGGCAGTTTTCCAGCCGCTCTACAGTGGTATCCAAAGCAATCCTCCCGATCGGGTTATTGTTTTCGTAGGCATTCAGGAGCTACCTTTCAGCCAGTGAGCTTCATGTCTCCAAATTATACACAAAACCTAGAGATAAGCAAGTTACCCTTTGCCAATGAACGGCAGGAAAACCCGGCAAGACGGGCAGGGCGTGGCCGGCGGTGTCACCGTAATCGTCGAATTGGGTGTTCTCGTCGGCGTTGGCCCAGACACGCGGTCGCCAAAGTCCACATTCGTCGTGACCTTATCCGGCACCACATGCACAGACCAATAGGGCACGCCGAAGATCAGGTCGGGATAGGTCGATTCGTCGAAGCCCGGCGGGTTGCTCTCGCGAACGCAGTAATCGTCGGCCACCAGATCCACGAACGTGTAGAGTCCATCTCCTGCTGTGACAACCGAGCTGGCCAACGCCCCCCCACTCAGACAATTCCCGCCGTACAGTTCGACGATGGCCGCGGCAAGAGGCGGCTCGTCACCGTCGCGCGTGCCGTCGGCGTCACGGTCATCCCACACCAGCCCAGAAACGCCGCCGCGGCCCGGAGTCGCCGTCGGCGAGGGCGTGATCGAGGTCGTTGCGGTTACGGTGGGCGTGTTTGTCGGCGTGCCGGTCGGCGTCGAGAAGGTGATCACGAACCGCAGTTGCCCGTGGGCCAGGGTGAAGTCATTCGTATTCGGCCCGCCCCACACCAGGTAGCTTTCTCGATGGCCGCCGGTGTTGCCATCGTCGTCGTTCACGGCCAGCGTGAACCCGATGGTCGTGCCCGGCGCCGGCCGGCTGGTGATCCCCAGCGCAGAAAACGGGACGCCGACTTCCACGCGATACCCACTTGCCGTGATCTTGGTCGCGGAGAGGATCGTATCGGTGACGACGGTACCCCAATCGGCGACCCGGTTGTCCGCCGTGACCGTGAATTGGTGGTCCGTGACCGGCGGGTAGGGGTGATAGCGGTCAAGCTCGGGATCGAGGCCCAGTTCGACACTGTCGTCGTTCCAGACCTCCGTGTCCGGGCTGTCGGTTCGTACGGCATCGTCCGTGACCTCAATGGCGAAGTAGAGCCATGACTGGGCCGCGTCTCCGCCCGAGTTAAAATACCACACCGTACGAACCCAGGTACTCAGGTCGGATGATGCCGGCACAGCCCCGGCCACCGTGTCCGCTGTCGTCGCGTCCAAAACGAAGCCGGCGATGTCCGGCCACTGGTCCCATTCACCGTCAACTGGCATCTGGGCATTTGGCGACTCGATGCTCTCCACCGTGCGCGGCATGGGGGTGGGCGACGCGGTGGGGGTGGCGGTGGCGGACGCTGTGAGCGACGGCGTTGCCGTCACCGACGGGGTCTCGGCAACGTGCGCGTGGCCCGTCCGGCCCGTGGTGACTTCTTCGGCACGGGACAACCCGTAGTTGAGGATCAGCGCAGAGGCCACGATGAGCACGGTCACGACCATTGACCGGCCCGTCTCTTTGTTCCCGGCAGCCCGGTGATCGTTCATTTCGGTCACTCCTCTGCGTGCCCTGCCTTGGTCGCGCGACATTCATTGCCCGCCGACAATCGACCGTCAAGGCCCATCGCCCCAAACAGACAGCATTCCACGCACCGGATCGGTGACGTAGAGCCAGCCTCGGCGCGCGTCGAAGGCCATGGCCCCAAACTCACCCTCCCAAGGTTGATCGCGGATCACTTCCATTGCGCGGGTGTCCACCAAACGCAACAGGTTATCCTGCTTCACGTCCGCCGACCCCAAGGCGACGAGGCCAACGGCCAGCCGGTGCGCCGGCGCGTGCAGCGCCAGGGCTGCCGGATAGTAGGTCATCTCCAGCCGGGTTCGATCCGTTCCCGTACTCCCCTCCTCAACGTAGAGCCAGGCCGCTCCGATCTTGAAGGCTGTGGAGTAGAGGCGATCGTCGCCAGAATCCCAGGCCAATCCGACCGTGCCGACGCCACCAAAACGGGAACCCTCCCACTCCGGCGGATCTCCGGCCAGGGCGGAGATGATGATTAGGCCAGAGTTGGAGCCCGGTATGCCGTTGGGTGCCACGACGTAGAGCCGGTCTGTCGCGGGCAAGACCTTGACCGGCGGCACCGTCGTGCCGTAGATCGTGGGCACAGCGAGCCGGCCCACCAGTTCGCCGGTCGACGCATCGAGAATAGCATCGCCCAGGTACACCCGCTCGCGGAGGGGGTCCAGTTGGGCGCCGGCAGCCCCTGGGGCAAGCGACACCTCGCCGATTACGGTTCCTTCCCGGACATCCACGATGACGCCACGCGAGCCGGCCCGGTCCACGACGTAGGCCCGTTGCAGGCGGTCGTCGACGGCCACGTCGGTTGGGTGACCGCCGATCGAGATTTCGTTCGACACGCTTTGGCCTGTGATAGCCAGGAGAGACGCCGTAGCCGGCACGGCCACGTACGCCGTCCCGCGTTGCTCGTCGATGGCGACGCCTTGGGGGTTGACCGTCAGCGGAATCGTGGCGATCACTCGATTGCCGGTCGTGTCAATGACGGAAATGCTTTGGCTCCCCCGGTTGGCCACGTACAGACGCGCCACTCGCGGGCCCAGGATGGCCGCTTCCGGTTCCAGCCCCACCGGCACGCGGGCCATAACGGCCATCTCGGCCAGGTCCACCACGAACACCTGGCGGGTGAACTGGCTCACGACGTAGGCGCGTCCGGTGGCCCGGTCAACGGCGATGCCTCGCTGGTCTGCGCCAACCACGGTCTGGCCGACAACCTGGCCGGTGGTGGCATTCAGCGCGACCAGGAAGCTGTCTTGTGTCGCCATGTCGTAATGGTCGGCCAGGATGCGCGAGGGGTTGACGGCGGCGGCCAGGGTGACATACGTGTCGGTGATGACGATATCGCGCTCGATCCGATTTGCTGCCGTGTCAACGCCATAGACGTGCCCAAAGGTCTTGGCAAAGAGACGGTCGCCGGCCGTCACCAGGGAGAATACGGCGAAGCTGTCGGGCAAGGCGATCTCCGCCAACGGTTCGAGGGTGCTGGCATCGTAGACCAGGATGCTGCCCCGGTCATCGAGGCCGACGAAGAGGCGGTCGCCGAGCAGGGTCAGGCTTCGCGGTGCGCCGTCAACCTGTTGCTGCGCGCTGAGGTGCCCATCTTCCAGGATCGAAATGCCGTGCGCCCGCTGGTTGGCCACGATGACGCGACGCCGCACCGGGTCGGCCACGAGCGCGCTCGGGCCGCCGCCCACGTCAATGACCGCGGTCACGCGATCGTCCTCGATGAGGGAGACGTTGTCCGTCGCCCAGTTCGCCACGTACAGGCGGTCGCCCAGCATAGCCAGCGCCGCCGGCGACTGTCCGTTCCCAGGCAAGTGTCGCAGCCGTATATCGCCGATGTGCTGAAGCGGTGCGTGCGAATCGTCCGCCGGCGTGGGGCTTGCCGGGGCGGGGCGCGAGGCCGGGGAGTTGGCCGGCAAGCGGTTCGTCGGTGACAGCGTTGGTTGGAGAGACGGCGTAGCGGGGCCCGGCACGCTACAGGCGGTCAGGGCCAGGAGCAGCAATATGGCAAGGAACCGGGGACCAGCCTGCGGACTGTCACTCACGATCGTAACTAGATTGCCTGGTCAATCCTGTCCGGGTGATTGCGGACCCAGCGTTCAAAGGATTGCGCCAACTGCTCGATATCCCCCAGATCTTGGGCGCAAACTTCGTACAACTCCGCTGTGGTGACTTCGTCATAGAAATGGACCAGGCGGTTACGGTAGCCGGCCATCTCGCGCAATAGCCGGCCATCTCGCGCAATAGGCGACCTTCCTCCGCGCTCAGCACGCCGACTGCTTCCAGTTCCCGGGCAATGGCTTTGTATTCCAAGGCGGATCGAGCAAACCCTTTCGCCAGCAAGTGGCGGCCCAGGTCCAACAACATTTCCAGGGCACGACGTACATAGGACTCAGCCGCCGCAGGAGTCCGTGGATCTGCACAGAAAGAATCGTAGGAGTCGAGCGGCAAAGCCCGAATGTTAGCCAGCATCGACCGGATTCCGGCCAGTCTTTCCAGGAGGACCCGAGCGCGCAACTGCGAGGGCTCCATTCGTCAGTAGGCCTCCCCGGCTAGAAACCGGCGACGACGCTCTCGCTCAAAGGGAGCCAAGTCTGCCACCCGCCGCAAAGCGTACAGCTGGAACTCCGCTTCCGCATCGGCGTCGGTAGTGTAGAGCAGCTCACCACACACGATGTCGGCAGCGAGGACGGCCTTGGCTTCGGGCAACAGGACCAGATCGACCCGGCTGACGTCCAGGGCATCCTCCAACGCAACAGCAATGCGTACCCGGTCGCGGATGGTCAGGTGGTGGCCGCGAACAGGCAGCACGCCAACGTCCACATCCGAACGGGCGTGAGCAGCAACCGCCGGCTGGCCGGCTACACGGGCAGCCACTTCATCTGCGCGACTGCCAAAGGCGTAGATGGCCACCAGCGAATACTGCTCGCTGAGATCATGCAGGAGCTCTCGGAGATCGATTGCCATCTGGCTCCCCCTCATATCCACCGTGCACAGCGTCTCGACCGCTCACTCGGCAAACACCCCATCCACGCCAACCTCAAAACCCTCCAGCGGCAGAGAGCGAATGGTTTCGCCACGGCCGGCTCTGACCAGCAGCGCATACGTC
>CAZDTE010000097.1:0-11568 GCA_964508275.1 uncultured Ardenticatenales bacterium | reverse complement strand
CCAGCCAGTCCCGGGCGGCCCGCGGGTCCAATTTCCCGCGACCCTCGTCCGGACTTGCTGCCGAGCCAATCCGTTCAACAAGTCGCCAGAGCAGGGCCGCCCGGCGGGTTCCCTCCGCCGCCTTCGAGGTGGGGTCGGGAGGAACCGACAGGCGTGCCTGAATCTCAGTGAGTGCGGCCTGCGGGAGGTGGTGGAGGGCATGCTGGCCGTCCACTCCCTCCTGTGCAGCCGGCCAGTGGCGCTGGATCACGCTCAAGAGCACGAACGCGTCGTAGACTGGCCGTTGGTCCGCGCGAACGATCTGGGTGGGTGGTGACGGCAGGGGCTGGACATCGAAACGGGCCGGGCGCGCTTCCAAAGCAGGCAAGTGCGTCAAGATTTCCACGGGAATGAAGAAGACTTTGCCGAGGTAGTCACCGATGGCGCCATATCCGATGTACAGCAGCCCCAGGTAGAACAGGCGCTCGGTCGGCGTGCTGGGACTGCGCCACGGTTTGAGACGTTCCAGACGACCCGCGCCCATTTGGCGCACCTTGCCGAATTCACGTTCCAGGATGTGCAGAGCTATCTTCCCTCGCGCCGCGATGACGCGGTCCAGGGCTGCCCGTTCGTCGCCTGTCAGCATGGACAGGTTCATGCTGATGACCTCCGATCGCGACAGATGATCGGTTAGGCGATCGATCAATTCAGCTTTGACCTCACTTCTTGCCTTGATGCCCTGCATCTCGGCCAATCCGCGCAGCATCGGCAGCGAGTACGCGTTTAGGCAGGCTTGAAGGTCCTTCACCGGCCCCTCTCCATAGATGGCTCCCAGCTCGTGTCTGTTCGGTTGCGGCCAGCGACCGCGTCAGGGGAGTCCGATCAGAAAAAAAGCACCCGACAGCCGATTATACCATACGTCAAGGCTGCCGGGCAAATTGCGCGCAGCGTTGGGCTCGCGCAACGAATCCATCTTCTCTGCTCAGATGCCCGTCTTCAGGCCGTTGTGGACCCCTCGGCGACCGCGCGGGCTCGATACCAGCGCCACCCCCACACGGTCAGGGCAATCACCATTGCCAGCAAAGCGATTCCGCCGCCACAAACGCCGACCAAGCCAAATACCTTTGCCGTCGCCTGTCCCTGAATCGTCAACCTTGCGTACCAATCGCTCAGGGCCACCCAGGCGGGGTGCAGCCCTTGCACAACCCAGTTGCGCAAGATCGCGCTCATCAAGCACCAGGACATGACGCCCAGAGACCCGACCACCAGGCTGCAACTGGCCACGGGCGGAACATCAGCCCGGCCTCGCCGGTCCCCAACCCGCTGGTAGAGCACCAGTCCGAGCCAGGCCAGGCCAACCGGAAGGATCATCAACAGCGGTCCGAAAAAGCAGATGCCGGTCAGGTCATTCATTCGCCCACATTCTCCAGAGCGCTGCGCGCGATGCGTTACCCGTAGTGCGTCTTGCGCGTTGCGTGGCAAGCGCCTCACTTGCTCGCCGGCACTATCCGTACCCACAGCACAGCTTCTGTCTCGTCCGTTACCTTCACCCGCTCGTCAATGCGGAACCCGGCGACCCACAGAATGGCGCGCCCGGAGACGAGCAAGGGCACCCGGTCGCGCTGGTGTGCCGGCACCTTCTGGGCAATAAAGAACTCGCCCAGGGTCATGTGGTGCTCACCCATGCCCAGGGGTCGGAACCGGTCGCCCGGCCGGCGCGCGCGTACGTGCAAGTCACGGCCGGCGGCCGCAGCGTCCAGGAAAGCCTGCCAGCGGTCAACATTCGTCCGCGGGTGAGCGGGCAGGTCGTCGCGCTGCACGATCTTGGCGTGCAGTTGCCAGGCCGTGCCCGGCAACACCGTTTCCCCCGGCAGCGCAACGGGCAAATCCGTGCCCTGCGGGATCAGCGGCTCGTCCGGCAAGGGGAGCCGCTCCCCAACGACCAGGGACTCCCGCTCGTTGAACAGGAACAGCCCGTCGGGCAGCGTGGCCCGCTTGCCGGGCGGTTTCTCCAGCGCCAGCCGGCGGGCCGGCTCGATGTGTGCCCAGTTGATGTCCTTGAGTCTTGGCCGCAGCCGGCGCGCCGCCTTGCGGATCAGGCCCCGCTGTAGCGATGGGTGCAGCGCTCGCCAGGCCTCCCGCTCGAAGATGACGACTGCGCCCTCCTGCCGCGCGATGGCTGCCCATGCAACGCCCACAGCCTGGCGCACGTAGTCGTGGTCGTCGGCCAGCCCGGCTGCCGTGTGCCGCAGCACCTGGCGGATCTTCGGGTTGATCGTCTCCAGATAGGGAATCACCTCGTGCCGCAACCGGTTGCGGAAGATCGTCGTGTCCAGGTTGGAGCGGTCGAAGCGGGGGTGCAGGTCATGTGCTGCGCAGTACGCTTCCACATCCGCGCGGGTTACCTCCAGCAACGGGCGGACGAGGCGCCGATCAGAACCACCAGGCGTAGGATACGGACTGTTCGGTCTCATCCCCCGCAGCCCGGCCAGCCCGGCGCCACGCAGGGCGTGCATGAGCACCGTCTCTGTTTGGTCGTCGGCGTGGTGCCCGACGGCCACGCGGTCCGCGCCGACGCGGGCGGCCACGTCGGCCAGGAAAGCGTAGCGCACCTCGCGTGCTGCCTCCTCGATGGCGATCTTGCGGGCACGGGCGTGCGCCGCCACATCCCGCCTTTCGACGGTGGCCGGCAGGCCCCACTCGTCGGCCAGCGCAGCGACGAACTCGGCATCGGCGTTGGCCTCCTCGCCGCGCAGTTCGTGATTCAGGTGAGCCACGTGCAGGGCAAAGCCGCCTTCAGCCCGCAGCCGGTTGAGCACGTGCAGCAGGCAGAGCGAATCTGGCCCACCCGACACGCCAGCAACCACCGTCGCGCCAGCAGGTAAAAGGTTGTGGCGGGCGATGGTTTCGCGTACCTTCTGCCAACCCTGAATGTCTTCATACCGCTCGATGGTCGCCACGTTGCCGCCCCTGCGAACCCGCAACTCTAAACCCGAAACTCAGAACTCACACCTCTTCTTCGGGCGCTTCCTCCGGCGGGATCGACTCTGCTTCCAGCGCCATATCCAGGACCTGGTCAATGCGCTCGACTAACTCAAAGTTCATGCCGTCGCGCACTTCGTCCGGCAGATCATCCAGGTCCTTCTCGTTGCGCTTCGGCAGGATGACGGTGGTCAGTTCGGCACGATGGGCGGCCAGCGCCTTCTGTTTGATGCCGCCAACGGGGAGCACCTGGCCGCGTAGGGTGATCTCGCCGGTCATGCCCACGTCGGAGCGCACAGGCCGGCGAGTGAGCAGCGATGTGAGCGCCGTCACCATCGTTACGCCGGCGGATGGGCCGTCCTTCGGGATCGCGCCGGCCGGCACGTGCAGGTGGACGTCCGCTTTCTCGAAGACCGCCTGGTCAATGTGCTGCCGGCCGGCAGTGGCCCTCACGTAGCTGCGGGCGATCTGGGCCGATTCCTTCATCACGTCGCCGAGCTGGCCAGTCAGGGTCAAGTGGCCTTTGCCGGACATGCGGGTCGCCTCGACGAACAGGATGTCGCCTCCGACAGCGGTGACCGCCAGGCCGGTGGCTACACCCGGCCGGCCTGTGCGCTCCGGCACCTCCAGATAGAACTTGGGCTTGCCCAGGTAATCGGAGACGTTAGCCCCATCAACAACCACCAGTTCCGTCACTTCGCCGCCGGCGATCTTTGTGGCTACCTTGCGACAGATGCTGCCGATCTCCCGTTCCAGGTTGCGGACGCCCGCTTCGCGCGTGTGGTCACGGATGATGGTGCGCAGCGCAGCGGGCGTGAATTCGATCTCATCCTTGCGCAGAGTGGTGGTGCGCATCTGGCGGGGGACCAGATATCCCTCGGCGATCTTGACCTTCTCGCCTTCGGTATAGCCATCGAGCTTGAGGATCTCCATGCGATCGCGCAATGGCGCAGGGATCGGGCTCAGCAGGTTGGCGGTGGTGATGAACATGACCTGTGAAAGATCGAAGTCCACGTCCATGTAATGGTCGCGAAAGGCATTGTTTTGTTGTGGGTCGAGCACTTCGAGCAGGGCAGAGGAAGGATCGCCGCGCCAGTCGGAGCCGATCTTGTCCACCTCGTCCAGCATGAAAACGGGGTTCTTCGTGCCCGATCTCTTGATCGCCTGGATGATGCGCCCAGGCATGGCCCCGATGTACGTGCGCCGGTGGCCGCGAATTTCGGCTTCGTCGCGCATGCCGCCCAGCGACATGCGCGTGAACTTCCGGCCCATAGCACGGGCGATAGAGCGGCCCAGCGACGTCTTGCCTGTACCGGGGGGACCGACAAAACACAGAATGGCTCCCTCGGCGACCGGGTCCTGGAGGGCCAGGGGCAATTCCTCTGGCGGTGGTTCCTCTTCGGCAGGCCCGGATTCTCTCAATTCCTCGTCCCGCAGATCGCCGTTCCCTTCCTCTTTGGCCGCTTCTGCTTCTGGTTCGGGGGTGCGTTCCAGGCGCAGCTTGCGCACGGCCAGGTACTCCAGGATGCGCTCTTTGATCTCTTCCAGGTCGTAATGGTCCTCGTCGAGGACCTTGTGTGCATGGGGAATATCCAGGTTGTCGTCTGTTGTGACCTGCCAGGGAAGTTCGGTCAGCCAGTCCAGGTACGTCTTGATCACCGAGTACTCGGCGGCCTGGGGCGGCATCTTCTCCATGCGGCCCAGTTCGCGGAGCGCTTCCTTGGCGGCCTCTTCCGTCATGCCCGCCGCTTCGATCTTCTCGCGGTATTCCTGGACAACTTGGCTGGATTCATCTCCCTCGCCCAACTCTTTTTGGATGGCTTTGAGTTGCTCGCGCAGGAAATACTCGCGCTGCATGTTTTCCATCTCAGATTGGGCTTCGTTTTGGATTTTGCGCCCCAGCTCCAACACCTCTAACTCTTTGTTCAGGATGGTGGTGAGTTTGCGCAGCTTGTCCGTGATGTGGTCCAACTCCAGGATGTCCTGTGCGTCTGGGATGTCCATGCGGATGCTGGTGGCAATGAGGTAGGTCAGGTGACGCGGATCATCAGCGTTCATCGCGGCCATCATCAACTCGTCTGGCAGGTGAGGCACCAGCGTGATCAGCCGGCGGAACAGGTCGGTCAAGTTTCGCGCCAGTGCTTCGACCTCTACGGTCTCTTCCAGGATATCAGGGCGCAGGTGCACGAAAGCTCTCAGATACGGTGTCTCGCTCACCCAACTCTCTATCTCGAATCGTTCCATGCCCTGCACAATGAGGCGCACGGAGCCGTCTGGGGCCTTGAGCAAGCGGTGGATGAGAGCAGCGGTGCCGATCTGGTAGACTTCATCCGGGCCGGGCTGCTCGACGGAGGGGTCTTTCATGGCCGAGAGACCGATGATGCGATCTCCCACCACAGCATCGTCCACCAGCCGGATGGAGCGGGCTTGCTCAGCGCTCAGGGGCAAAACGGTCAGTGGAAAGACTACTGTGTTCCGCAGCGGCAGGATAGGCAGCTCGTGCGGGATGGCCAGGCCATCGTCAAGTGATTGTGAGAGGTCGTTTTGGCTGTCGGGTGTCATAGAGTTTACTCCTCCTTCTCGCTGGCCGGTTCGTCACCGACCACCTGAACGGTAACGCGTTTCGTTGAACGGTTCGTGCGCGCCAGCGTGACGGTCAGGAAACCCGCTTCGTAGTGAGCCTCAACGCGGTCTGTGTCAATTGCCCAGGGGATGGATACCTGGGTGATGAAATCACCGTAGCAGATCTCCATCTGCTGAAAAACACGCCGCGACGACGATCCCGGGTCCAACCGCACGCCGCTTATGGTCAGGATGCCATCCGCAAAAACCACGTTGAAGTCTTCCTCGCGCATGCCAGGGATTTCGACGTGGACAACGATTTCTTCCGGCGATTCGAAGACGTCGGTAGGCGGTTTCCAGGCATGCTGATGCTGGAGGTGAACGCGAGATATCCACCGCTTCTCCACGACTACCTGACCGACTCGCCGGCCCATCTCGGAACCGGTGTGCGCCGCATCGCCGGCCGTGCGCTTTTTGTGGTTCATAGATCAGTTCTCCTTGCCTATCTCCAACCCCCAGGTTTCCGGAGACCCTCGGGGGCTTGTTTGGACGTGATTCCTCTACAGCTCGGTGGCCACTCGATTGCGTCCCTCATGCTTCGCCCTATACAGAGCCGTGTCTGCCTTGTTGATGATGGATCCAACGTCATCCTTGCCACAATCGGGCCAGGCAGTGACCCCAATGCTCATCGTCATATTCAGCGTGTCTCCCTCCACTGTCAAGGTTATCTCGGCGATGCTTTCTCGCAACCGCTCCGCCACCGTCTTGGCGCGGGTGAGCCCTGTTTCGGGCAGCAGAATGACAAACTCCTCCCCGCCGTACCGGCCAAGGAGGTCAGTTTCGCGCAGTTCTTCTTTGCAACGAGCGACGACAGCCTGCAGCGCCTTGTCCCCGGTCTGGTGCCCGAAGGTGTCGTTCACGCGCTTGAAGTGGTCTATGTCCAACATTAGCAGACTGAATGGTCGCCGGTAGCGCTGGCCGCGTACGAGTTCTTGATCCAGCAGTTCGTGGAAATGGCTGTGATTGAACGCGCCGGTGAGGCCATCCAAGGTAGCCATGTTGCGAATCTGTTCATACAACCGCGCATTGTCTATCACGACGGCGGCCTGGGCTACGAGCCGGTGCAAGGCAACTTCATCTTCGGGGCCGACCAATAGCTGGTGGTTGCCGGCCAGGACAACCGCTCCGCCTACCCCCTGCTCTCCCCGACGGATGAGAACAGCGTGCGTGTAGGCAAAGTCCGCATCCTGCTCGCTGCTCTCCTCCAGCAGCTCTGCACCTTCCTCCATCGCCGCGTAATCAACATACCGCCTGATCTGGGCCGCCGATTCTTCCGGGATGCCGGCCTGGCGAAGCATTTCCGCTTCCAGGGAGGCCAGGCGAGCCGGGCTCCACCTGCAAAACGGCACAATGTGCAGCGCAATCTCGTCATCCGCTTCCAGCAGCAAGCCGGCAGCATCGAATTCGAGCACGCGCGAGAACTTTTGTACGGCAGCACGCACTGTGGTGCGATAGTCGCGTATCGGCGAAGCCAACTGCGTGATCTCGTTCATGATCGTGGCTTCGTACAGTTGTCGATCCAGCAAGTCGTTCGCCCGCGCCAGGATGTCGAAGGGCGTAGTCGGCTGCGGGCCGGCCGCGCGGTTGGAAGACGGCCGCGGGGGGGCTTGTTCCAAGGCTTCCTGCACACGCTTCACCAGATCGTCCAGTTCATGCCCTTTGGTGATATACGCATCCGCACCGGTGCTCAGTCCCCAGTAGCGATCGGTGCGCTGGGCCCTGGCTGTGAGCATGATGACGGGGATATTCTTGGTGACCGGATCGCTCTTTAGCAGGCGGCATACCTGATAGCCGTTGATCAGAGGCATCATCACATCCAGAACAATGAGGTCAGGCCAATACTCGTGTACAGCTTGGATCGCCTGAAAGCCATCTTCCGCCAAATCGGTTTGATAGCCCGCGCGTTCCAACAGCGTGCTGGCCAAACGTCTGGAAACCGCGCTATCGTCGGCAATGAGTATCCGCCTCGGGGTTGATTCCTCCTGGATGCGCTCTGCTCTCTCACTCATTGGAAGCTATCCTTCGTCAGAATAGACGTTGCCCATTTGGGGATGGAGGGCTGTGTTCTCCATCTTCCCCGGCCGCCCACCACTACGGATGCCAGCGAGGCACTTCCTTTGCCAGATTCAGTGTGTCTAAGATGATCACAACCCGACCGTCGCCCAAGATTGTTGCCCCGGCCACCCTCGGCAACCCCACCAGGAACGGCCCTAACGATTTGGCGATAACTTCTCGCTCGTCCAACAAGCGATCCACTCCGATGGCAACAACTTCTGGGTGGCCGATGACAACAATGGGGGCCCCGCCTCCGTTCGTTGGCCACGCACCAACTCCTGAGCCCAGCATCGCGTCAAGCGGGGCTAGGGGGATGACACGGCCCCGGTATTGCAACGTAAATCGCCCGTCCAGCGTCCGGACTGCCGGCCTGGAGACCAAAGTCGTCGCTACGATAGCCAGTGACGGGATGGCCCACATCTGGCCACCGCTCTCGACCAGTAGGACGTGCAGCGTGGAGAGCGATGGCGGAAAGTCGAGGTCGAAGCGCGTACCCTGGCCCGGCGTGCTGTGAACCTGCAGCGTCCCACGCATCTGTTCCACCTGTCGCCTGGCTGCACTCATCCCGACGCCCCGGCCGGAGGTGTCGGTGAGCGCTTCACTCGTGCTGAATCCATCCCAGAATATAAGATTTCTGGCCTGGTAATCGGTCATCGTGTCTGCCTCAGCCGCCGAGATGATCCCTTTCTCCACAGCCTTCGCCTTGATGGCGGCCTGCTCCATCCCTCTCCCGTCATCTTCGATTGTCACCCGAACCCGATCCCCGGCCGGTCGCGCAGACACCAAGATGTTGCCTGCCGCCGGCTTCCCCACATCCAGGCGCTCTTCGGGAGGCTCGATGCCGTGATCCACCGCATTGCGCAGCAGATGGACGAGGGGGGAACTCAGTCCCGCAATAATCGCCTTGTCCAGCGAGGTTTCGGCCCCTTCCAGGGTCAGGCGCACCTCCTTGCCGTGTTGCCGGGCCAGGTCGCGGACCGCGCGAGGCAGCCCGGAAAACAGGGTTGACATAGGCAGCAGCCGCATGGAAAGCGCCTTGTCCTCCAGTTGTACGATGAGGTCCCCAATCAAGTCCATGTGCTGTTCGTAACTCAGCTCAAGCTCGTTTACCTGCCGGTACAGGGCGGTCAACTTGGTCGCATGTTCGGCAATTGGATCGGTTCCCTCCATCTGAGCCATTGATTGCTGTCGCCACACGGCGCTTGTCTCCCGGCTGAGTCGACGAAGTTGGCTGCCCAGTTCGACAAAGTGATCCAGATACTGCTGGGAGCGCATCCTGGACATAACCAGTTCGGTGCTGATGGACACCAGATCATCAATCTGCGACACGTTGACGCGGACCGTGTCGGCCGTCGGGGGGAGCACGACGCCCGCAGCCGCAGTCACGACGGGCCCCTCCGGCACGGTTTCGGTTAGCACAGGTTCAGCCAATGGCGGCGCCCCGGTCTCGCCAGTTTCTGCAACGGCCATCAATGCCTGGCACAAGTCGTCCACCGGCAGATCGGAGGTTTCACCTCTTTCCGCGGCGGCCGTGTGCACTCCGATGACGTCCACGCCGCGCAGCAGCAGATCGTTCAACTGAGGCGTCATACTGCCCCGACGCCGGTCCAACAATTCTAGCACGTCTTCCATGCGGTGGGCCACTTGCGCAATCGTCTCGAGCCCCATGATTTTTGCGGCTCCCTTGATGCTGTGAGCAGCCCGGAAGACGTCGTGCAAGGCCTCGGTGTTACCGGGCTCTTCTTCCATCTGCAGCAAGCCCGCCGTGATCGCCTCCAGACGCTCTCCGATTTCCTGGACGAATTCGCCCATGAACGCAGACGTATCGAAGCCTTCTATCCCATTACTCATCGCGTGACCCCTCGGAAGCGCCAGTGGCGGAATTGGGCACAGTAGTTCAGGGTTAGACCGGTCATGGTCCGGCGGCCTCCTTGACCGAACGGACCCCCTTGGCGAGCAAGTCCGCGAGCCGGCCTGGGTCCAAGATTCCGACCAGTTGACCATCTACCTCGGCCAGGCCGCGAATCAACTGCGGCCCGCCAGGATCGGGCAACGGGGGGCCGATGCTGTCCACCTTTTCCACGTCACCCGTTTGGGACGCCAGCAACCCGCAAGGGTGCTCGCCCAACAAAGCCATGACAATGCAGTTCGGACGGAAGTTGGCCGAGACTTCTTGGCCCCGCAAAACGGTCAGGTCAACCAATACCGTGATGTCTCCATAGAGGTTGACCACACCCGGGATATGCGGTGGGGCATCAGGAACCGGCGTAATCGGCGGTATACTTTCTACACTCAGCACGTGGGCCACGTCCAGCGCCAGATGGCCGTCGGCCACCTCAAAGACGACGTAGAAGTCGCCACCTTCGGTCTTCGTGGTGTCTTGCCTGTGGGTAGACTGGTCAGGATCGGTCATGATCCCATCCCTCTAGCACCTCCGGTGATTGCTGCTCCCGACCGGAAACCGATCGGTCGGGCCGGCCAGGTTCTCGATCTCTCTCTGAGAGCTGGTTCACGCGGCCTGTTTAGGGAACTCCAAGGGAATAGTTCTCCCAAACAGACATCTCCAACTCAACGAAAGGGCCTTGTTGCAGAGCGCGTGGCAGATCGCTCACCTGATTGGTGGTCGGCAGGATAGCGCCGAAGTGGCCGTCTAGGTCGCAACTCCTGGAGCATCGAGTGAACGTATAGCCAGGGCCCTCGGATGTCCAGGAAGCAGGCGTCCACATCCCGTTCGCCAAAACCTTCGGCAATGTTTCGCTGCTTCAGGGTGACGAAGGGCAACAGCCCCCAGCGGTCCAGGTTCTTGGTCGCGACCTTTTGCACATTCTCGCGCACATCGTACGAATAGACGTGGCCATCGGGCATAACGGCTTGCGCAAGGGCGATGGCCAGGGCCCTGCTGCCCGTCCCGGCCTCGATCACCCGCTTGCCACTGCGCATGTTCATTACCAACAGGGCGTAACCGCTGTCTTTTGGGCAAACAATCTGCCCTGCTCGCCGAATAGACTTGATCGCACGGCTCGTCGAGGGCGTCAACAGGTAGAAGGCATAATCCAGGTGTGTCGTGATCCGACACCCTGGCGTACGGCCGATCAGGTCATCATGCCGGATCACACCGTGCTCCGTGTGCAACGCCTGGTTGTGACACAGGGCAATCAGATAGCGCTTGCCGTCCTGCCCAACGAGAAGGACCGTGTCCTCTTCGCTCGTCGGCCTCAACTCAACCGGTTGCGCAATTGCGGTCCCACCTCTTCATAGGTAGGATGTTTCCCTGTGGCCTTCTTCGAGTAAACCAATGTATCGCCGACCGTTATCTCAAACACGCCTCCTCCCCCAGGGATGAGGGTAAGTTCCGGAATCTGGTGCTCGAAATCTGCCAAAATCATCTCCGCCATACTGACGGCTCTCGGTCTGTAGTTTCAAACCGCGCAATACTCAATCGCAATCCGCTTCATGCTGTGTGCAGAACTCCTTTCCTGATAAGTAGGTCGGGATGGGGTTAGGCGTCTCCTCAAGTCGGGAAAAAACAGATGGTGGAGATGCGGGATCTGGACATCTCCCAGCCCGTAACGCTACTCCGTGCTTGCCGACAACTCCCGGTGTCACTCCATTTCAAACCCGGTCGGGATTCCACTCCCGGTCACCGGTGCATCGCCGCCCATACCCATAATTGAAGTATAGCACATTGCTCAGCCCGCGTCAAGGATGCGCGAATCGGGGTGTCCGTAATATTTTTGCGTGGCAAGTCGGACTCACGGATGAAAAGGAACACGGATAAAAACAGATAGAATAGATTAGAGAGAATCTGTGTTTCCTTCTATCCGTGGTATCTACCAAGAAACAAGCCTCCATGTTTCTCGCAGAAAGAATGGGCCAAGGCCATGGAGGACTTCTCAATATTCCGGGGTGAGCAGGACGTCAAGCCCCCCT
>CAZDTE010000096.1:0-11632 GCA_964508275.1 uncultured Ardenticatenales bacterium | reverse complement strand
TAGTGGTCAATGTGGTCAAGGATGGTGTCTGGCAGAAAGCCGGTGCCGAGGCAGAAACCGCCGCGCTGCCCGATCTGGGTGGCAAGGAGATCTCCGTAGCGGTCGAGAACGCTTACCCGCCCTACAACTTCATTGACTCCAAGACCAAAGAGGGCACAGGCTGGGACTACGACGCCTGGACAGAGATCTGCAAGCGCCTCAACTGCACGCCCAAGTTCGTGGAAGCGGCCTGGGAAGGCATCTTCGAGGCCGCCGCTGCCGGGCAGTACGACGTGGTCGCCGATGGCGTCACCATCACTGACGAGCGCAAGAAGGTCGTCGCGTTCTCCGACCCGTACATGACCTACGGCCAGGTCGTACTGGTGCGGGCCGATGAGCAAGACATCACCGACCAGGACGCGCTGGTGGCAAAGACCGACGCCATTGTCGGCGTGCAACTGGGCACGACGAACGAAGACACGGCCAAGGGGCTGGTCGGCGAGGAGCGGATCAAGAGCTTCGACACCTTCGACCTGGCCGTCGTGGCGCTGATGTCGGGCGACGTGGACGCGGTGATCATTGACAGCACCGCCGCTTCCGGCTTCATCGCCCAAAATGCCGGCAAGCTCCAGGTGGCGGGCGACATGTTCACCAGCGAGCAACTGGGCTTCGTGTTCCAGCAGGAAAGCGCCCTAATCGCGCCGACGAACGCTGCATTGGCCGCCATGGTGGCCGATGGCGCGCTCGACGCCCTGTACACGAAGTGGTTCGAGGAGTACCAGCCGGCCGCTGAGGAAGAGGCCGCGCTGCCCGATCTGGGTGGCAAGGAGATCTCCGTAGCGGTCGAGAACGCTTACCCGCCCTACAACTTCATTGACTCCAAGACCAAAGAGGGCACAGGCTGGGACTACGACGCCTGGACAGAGATCTGCAAGCGCCTCAACTGCACGCCCAAGTTCGTGGAAGCGGCCTGGGAAGGCATCTTCGAGGCCGCCGCTGCCGGGCAGTACGACGTGGTCGCCGATGGCGTCACCATCACTGACGAGCGCAAGAAGGTCGTCGCGTTCTCCGACCCGTACATGACCTACGGCCAGGTCGTACTGGTGCGGGCCGATGAGCAAGACATCACCGACCAGGACGCGCTGGTGGCAAAGACCGACGCCATTGTCGGCGTGCAACTGGGCACGACGAACGAAGACACGGCCAAGGGGCTGGTCGGCGAGGAGCGGATCAAGAGCTTCGACACCTTCGACCTGGCCGTCGTGGCGCTGATGTCGGGCGACGTGGACGCGGTGATCATTGACAGCACCGCCGCTTCCGGCTTCATCGCCCAAAATGCCGGCAAGCTCCAGGTGGCGGGCGACATGTTCACCAGCGAGCAACTGGGCTTCGTGTTCCAGCAGGAAAGCGCCCTAATCGCGCCGACGAACGCTGCATTGGCCGCCATGGTGGCCGATGGCGCGCTCGACGCCCTGTACACGAAGTGGTTCGAGGAGTACCAGCCGGCCGCTGAGGAAGAGTCTGGTGAGGCCGAAGGTGGTGCCGCGCTGCCGACAGCGCCGGACATGGCCGCCGTCACTCCCCTGCTGACCAAGGGAACCTGTGGCGCGTGCCACGTGATTCCTGGCGTGGATGGAGCAGCGGGCGTTATCGGGCCCGGCCTGTGCGAAGCGGCTGCCCACATCCAAAACGGTGAGGACGACTTGGCGACCCTCAAGGAAGAACTTGTGGATCCCAACGCCGAGGTCATGGAGGGATACCCGGCCAACGTCATGCCGGGCAACTACGGCGATCTCTTTACCGTCGAGGAACTGGACACACTGGTTGCCTTCATTGCTACCTTGCAGTGTGAGTAAGTAACCGATTGCTATCGATGGGGCGCTGTCCGGAACTGATGGAGGGATAGCGCCCCTCCTCCGTTTTCTGGCAGGCAACCGAAAAAGGGGTCATAGCCTTGACACAATCAGCAGGCACAAAGGATGACCGCCAGGCTGGGCGGTTGGCTCCCTGGTCCGGCACGCTGCAAAACGCCCCCTGGTGGGCACTGATCCTGGCGCTGTTGGGCATCTTCATCCTGTATCAGATTCTGAGCAACGAAGACTATCGGCAGGCATTCATATTCCTACGGTCGGGCATTCGACTCACCGTGATCGTGACCACGAGTGCCTACGTGATAGCCGCGACCATCGGTTTGATCACTGGTCTGGGGCGGGTCTCCGATAACATCATTCCCTACACCCTCTCCACTCTCTACGTGGAGATCATCCGAGGCGTACCGATGCTGGTTCAACTGATCTACGTGGCCTTCGTCATTGTACCCCTGGCCATATCGGGAGCCAATGGGCTGGGTAATTGGATCCTCGGCAGCTCGGCGCTGGCTGCCACGTTACAGGGGCCAGCCCAATGGCTCGCTGTCCTGAGCATTCGCGACGTGGACATGACCACGCGCGGTATCATCGGCCTGGCCGTTGGGTACGGAGCTTACGAAGCCGAGGTCTATCGTGCCGGCATCCAGTCCATTGAGCGAGGACAAATGGAAGCCGCGCGCTCTCTGGGCATGAGCTACTTCCAAGCCATGCGCTACGTGATTCTTCCCCAGGCCGTCAAACGAGTATTGCCTCCCTTGGGGAACGACTTCATCGCCATGCTTAAAGACTCTTCCCTGCTCTCCGCACTGGCTATACGTGAGCTAACCCAGCTGGGCAAGTTAAACCGCGCCAGCACGTTCCGCACGTTCGAAACCTGGAACACGGTGACTTTCCTCTACCTGACGATGACCATCCTACTCTCAATGGGTGTGAAAGTGTTGGAACGACGCATGGCGATTGATTGAATGAGCAGTAGGGAGTCGGGAGAAGGAAGTAGGCAGGGCGTGGAGAGCCGGTAATTGTCAATGGCCAATGACGTGAAACGTAATACGCACCACGGTACACCTTTGTGGAAAGCAGGAAAAGAGAGTGAACGATCAGGGCAATAACGAACCAATCATCCGCATTGAGAACGTGTCTAAACGCTTCAAACAGGTCCAGGCCCTGAGCAACGTCTCGCTCACCGTCGAACGGGGCGAGGTAGTGATCGTGGTCGGGCCGAGCGGGTCGGGCAAAAGTACACTGCTACGCTGCATCAACCACCTGGAACCGGTGGACGACGGGCGCATCATTGTGGACGGTACTCCCCTCACCGGCAAAGCCACGGACATAAACAAGGTGCGTGCCGAAGTAGGCATGGTGTTCCAGCTATTCAACCTCTTCCCCCATCTGACGGCGCTGGAGAACATCACCCTCGCCCAGCGGGTGGTGCGGAAACGAAACCCACAGCAATGCGCCCAGATCGCCCACAACCTGCTCGAGAAAGTGGGTATCCCCGAAAAGGCCGCCAGCTACCCCAGCCAGCTTTCCGGTGGCCAACAGCAACGGGTGGCGATTGCCAGAGCGCTGGCCATGAATCCCAAGATCATGCTGTTCGACGAACCGACCTCTGCCCTGGACCCGGAAATGATCAAAGAGGTTCTCGATGTGATGCTGGCTCTGGCCCAAGAAGGTATGACCATGGTTGTTGTATCCCACGAGATGGGTTTTGCGAAAGTGGCTGCTGACCGCACCATCTTCATGGATGAGGGCAGGATCGTTGAAATCGGAATCCGCGACCAACTCTTTACCGCACCCACTCACGAACGCACCAGACTCTTCTTGAGCAAAGTTTTGCACTAATTTGGTAAATATTCGTCTTGCCAAACAAACAAAAATATGGTAAAATGGTAGACGTTGCCAGGGGACAAGGGACCTGTTCCGGGCCCGGCCCTCAAATCCCTGATCTTTGGATCTGAGGAGGCACTGCCATTTGAAGAGACGGCGTGTCGCGTTAGTCACAATACTGGTACTGATCAACAGCCTGGTCTACTCCGTAGACGCCATGCTGTGGACCGGTGCGCTCTCCACCGCTCCCTGGTGGAACAAACTGGGAATAGAGAACCTGTCGCCTCCCCGCGTCGTGGTGGCGGAAGTGGTGTCCACGGTCACGGCGAGCGCGATTCCGCCCAATGATCCGACAGCAACGCCTACAGCCACGGCAACGCCTCCGGCAACCCCGACGACAAGGTCCAACCCGACACACGTCGTACAGCCCGGGGACACACTGTACAGCATCGCCGGGCGCTACGGACTGTCTCCCGAAGAACTTATCGTGGCGAACCACCTACAGAACCCGAACGCCATCTACGTCGGCCAAGCATTGACGATCCCGTTCACACCAACCCCGTCACCCACGCCGACAACCGCGCCACCGTCGGCGACTCCAACGAAGGGCCCGCCCACGGCAACACCTCACGCCAGCGATACCACGCTGGTCACCACACCGACGCCCTGGCCCACACCGACCGGTGTGGTCGCCGGTTACGCTCCCTGGCCTTTTGGTCCCAGCCCGGCCATCCAGCCACTGCCCTTGTCAAAAAACCTGATCACGGTACTCCTGTTGGGCACAGACGAAGGCACCACCTCCTGGCGCACCGATACGATCCTGCTGCTCACCATCAACCCAGACACACGTCGAGTCGGTCTCCTTTCCATCCCACGCGATCTCTGGGTCTCCATTCCCGGTTATGGCCAGGAGCGCATCAACACCGTGGACTTCCGAGGGACATCAACCCAGTATCCAGGCAGCGGGGCGGCACTGCTAAAGCGCACGATCTGGGAGAACCTGGGGATTCCCGTACACTACTACGCGCGGGTTGACTTCAAGGCCTTCATACGCATCATCGACACTCTGGGGGGAATCGATGTCCCTGTTGATTGCAACTTGCAGGACGCCTTTCTGGATTCCAGCTCCCCAACTGGGGTGACCCCTCTCCAGGTCTCCCCCGGCATCCACCACATGGATGGGGCCACAGCCTTGCGCTACGCCCGCTCTCGCCACTCGACAAACGACTTCGACCGGGCCCGCCGCCAGCAACAGGTATTGAAAACGGCCTGGCAAAAAGCCCTATCCCTTGACCTCCTACCCAGGATTCCCCAACTGTGGCAAGAGTTCAAAGACTCGGTGAAAACCGATTTGGGCCTGGACGACATGTTGTCGCTCGCCCGCTTTGGCACGAAGCTGCGCCCGCAGGCGATTCAAAGCCGCGTCATTGACTGGCGAGTGACTAACAATTGGACCACGCCACTGGGGGCAATGGTGCTGCTCCCCGACCAACAGAAGATTCACCAACTCCTGACAGAGTACTTCACTCAGTTGCAGCAGCCGGTGGCCGCCGCAGAGGAGGACACGTACGCCGGCCGGGTCGTAATTGAGAATGACACTGCGATGCAGGACTGGACCGAGCTGGTCGCCACCCGGCTGCGCTGGAGCGGACTTGAGGTGGTTTCTACGGATCCGCCGGCGCGATACGACCAGCAGATCACCCAGATCATCGACTACACCGGTAACCAAGAAGTCCTTGATCTCGTCCGAGACGAATTCTCCCTGCTTTCGGGCCAGGTGATCGCTCAACCGGTGGAAAACAGTCCCGTGGACATCCGCCTGATCATCGGCTACGACCTGCAAACCTGCAAACGCTGGTTACCATGACCCCGTGGCCTCCACCCTCTCGCCCTGACCATCCAAAACCGCTGGCCCGACTTTCGATCACCAGGAGGCGGTTTCTTTCCCTTTCTGTTTCCGCCGTCTTGGCGACCCTCCTGGAATCCTGCCGCCTCCGCAATCCCTTTGTCGACAAGAAGCCCACGCCCACGCCATTGCCGACAGCCACGCTGGTCCCGCCGCCGGCCGATCAGGTCGCCGCGAAGTTTCTGCAGGCCTGGAAGGAATCGGACTACGACACAATGTACGGACTGCTCACCGCCGGGGCCCGCGCCAAGATCGATCAGGCATCCTTCTCCGCCCGTTACGAGGCAATTGCCGACGAGGCGACGGTCACCACGATCGCGCCCACACTAACCGCCATCACCTCACCGGAGTACGGGCAAGCCAGCGCAGAACTGGACCTGATTCTGGAGACCCGCCTCGTCGGACAGGTAAGCCACCACAACCGGCTAGCTCTGCTCCTCGAAGACGGAGACTGGCGCGTGGACTGGACGCCCAGCGCGATCTTCGAACCCCTGGGCGAGAGTAACCTGGTCCACCTGTTCCCGCGAAGCTCCACACGAGGCCTGATCTACGCGCGCAACGGGGAGGCCTTGGCTCGCGAAGGCGCGGTCGTGACCGTCGGTGTCGTGCCCGGCGAAATCCAGAACGAAACCCAGATGCTGCAAGTGCTCGCCGTCATCCTCGGCATGCCCGCATCGGAGATGCGGGCCGAATACGCCGATGCCCCACCTGATTGGTTCATTCCCATCCGGGACATCTCGTACGAAGCCAGCCAGACCTACCTCGACGCCCTGACCACCACTCCCGGAATCTCATTCCGCCAAAAGTCAGTCCGCGAATACCCCCAGCACACGGTCGCCGCACACCTGGTTGGTTACGCTGACGCCATCAGCGCCGACGAGTTGAGCCGCCTGGCCGAAAAAGGGTACAGCGAGGGGGACCGTATCGGTAAGACAGGGATCGAGCAGTGGGGCGAACAGTACCTGGCTGGCCAGAAGGGAGGGATTCTGGCCGTCATCAGCACGGAAGGCGCTGTTGTGTCCACGCTCAAGGACATGCCGGCGATCCAGAGCCGAAGCATTGTCACCACGTTGGACTTGTCACTGCAGCGCCAGGTCGAAGGAATCCTGGGCTCGGACAAGGGAGCCATCGTCGTCATGGACCCGCGCGACGGCCAGGTCCTGGCCATGGCCAGCTATCCGACGTTTGATCCCAACGATCTGGCCAGCCCACTGGACCCAAACCGCCGCCTGGCCGCCCTATCCATGCCGGGGCAGCCCCTCGTAAACCGCGCCACCCAGGGCATGTATCCGCCTGGATCGGTCTTCAAGGTTGTCAGCATAGCCGCCGCCCTGGAAAAGGGGGGGTTCGCCCGTGGAAGCCCGTTCTTTTGCACAGGGGTGTGGAACAAGCTGGGAATCCCGATGTACTGCTGGCTACGCAGCGGCCACGGCAACATTGACCTGTTCCAGGGACTTGTTCAATCCTGCGACACGGTCTTCTACGAAGTCGGGCTGCAACTGAACAACCTGGGGATCGAGATTCTGCCCGGCTTCGCCCACAGTTTTGGCCTGGGCCATACGCCCGGCCTGCTGGGGGCCGACGATGCGCCCGGTCTGGTGCCCGACAACGACTGGAAGATCCAGACGCACGGCTTTGGCTGGACTCTGGGCGATACGGTGAACCTGTCCGTGGGCCAGGGCTTTCTGCTGGTCACGCCGCTGCAAATCGCCCTCCTCTTTTCAGCGGTGGCCAACGGTGGCACACTCTATCGCCCGAGGCTGGTGCAGCGCGCCGAATCGCCGCTGGGCGACCCGCCGATCACGTTCCCGCTGGACCCTCTGGGCACGCTGCCGGTATCGGCCGCGAACCTGGCGATCATTCGCGAGGCACTGCGTGGCGTAACGGTAGGCCCTCGCGGAACGGCCCGCTTTGCGTTCGAGGGGTTTCCGCTGGCGGTCGCCGGCAAGACCGGCACGGCACAGAATGTGGGGGAGGAACCCCACGCCTGGTTTGCCAGCTACGCCCCGGCCGACGCGCCCGAAATCGTCGTCGTCGTATTGCTGGAGAACGCCGGCGAGGGCTCGGCGGAAGCAGCCCCTCGCGCGCGCCGCGTTCTCGAAGCGTACTTCGGCCTGCAGCCGGCATGACCGCCGCCCGCGTGTGAGCATAGCGGCGAGCGGGGAGCGTGAAACGCGAAGACGTGGTGCGTGGTGCGTGATACACGCTGCCCGTATCATCTCAATAACTTGGGGATCGAGAAGATACCGCTGCACTTTGTGAGAGGCAACAGGACAACTGATGAAGCCAACTGAGCGCAAACGCGTTTTGATCGTCGGGCTGGACGGCGCGACGTGGGACCTGGCCGGTCCGTGGGCCGAGCAAGGCCACCTGCCGACGATCCGGCGGCTACGACTGGAGGGAGCGTGGGGGACGTTGCAGTCGACCGTCCCGGCCCTCTCTCCGCCAGCGTGGACCTCGATCATCACCGGGCAGAACCCGGGGAAACATGGCGTCTACGATTTCGTCCGTCGGGAACCTGGTAGCTACCGTCTGCAAACCATGCGCCGCGATTTCCGCCGCTTCCGCACCATCTTCCGCCACTTGAGCGACGAGGGCCGGCGCGTCGCGGCGGTCAACATCCCGATGACCTATCCGCCGGAAGAGATCAACGGCCTCTTCGTGGCCGGACTGGGTGCGCCCACAAACGGCCCCTTCGCCAAACCGGACGGCTTGCGCACCGACCTGCTCCGGCGAGGATACCGCATCGAACCCCGTATCTCCTTCGCGCCGGGGAATGAACGGGCCTATGTCACCGAACTGCGCGACACGACGAAGCTGCGCGCCAACATCGCGCTCGACCTGTACCGCCAGGAGCCGTGGGATCTCTTCATGGTTGTGTTCCGCGCGCCGGATGAGGCGGTCAGCTTTTTGTGGCACCTGATGGACAACAGCCATCCGTGGCATGATCCAGAGCTTGCTGCTGAGTTCGGCGACGCCATCCAGCGGGTGTATCAGGACGCCGACCAGGCCCTGGCCGATTTCCTGGACGTCATGCCGGACGACACGAATCTGCTGGCCGTGTCGGACCACGGCGGCGGCCCGCTGCTCAGGGAGGTGTACCTGAACAACTGGCTGGCCCAGCAGGGGTGGCTGTCCTTCCGGGACGACGAGGCCGCGCGGTCGAATCGCACGGCGTGGCTGCGACGCCTGGGCCTGACGCGGGAATCGCTCTCTCGGCGACTGAAGGGCACGCCCCTGCACCGATTGCAGGATTGGGTCCCGCTGTCCTGGCAGCATCGCCTGTTCCCAGCGGCGACGCCCACATTGGCCGACGCCGTGGACTGGAGTCGGACCCGAGCATACAGCTTCGGCTACATCGGCCAGATCTACGTGAATCTGCGCGGTCGCGAGCCTCAGGGGATCGTCGAGCCAGGCGCGGAGTACGAAACCTTGTTGTCCGAGATCAGCTCCGCGCTGAGCGAACTGCGAGATGACCAGGATGGGCAACCGGTGGTCGACCGGGTCTATCGCCGTGACAAACTTTATGCCGGCCCGTATGCCGGCGAAGGGCCGGACCTGAACCTGATCATGCGCGACATGAGTTACATCACGCATCCCCGGCGCGAGCTGGCCCACCGCGACGTGTTCGGGCCAGTGACCACGAACGAATCGGGGACGCACCGGGTAGACGGACTCTTTCTCGCCTATGGGCCGGCGGTTGCGGCTGGGCAGGAGATCTCCGGCGCCCGTGTCGTGGACATCGCGCCGACGGTCTATCACCTGCTTGGCTTGCCGGTACCCGCCGGCATGGACGGCCAGGTGCTGGTCACGGCGCTGGACGGCCACTTCATGGACGGACATCCCGTCACCCGCGATGAGCGCGCGGGTGAGCTGCCGGACACAACACAGGGAGAGGCAACCTGGTCGGCGGAAGAGGAAGCGGAGATCCTGGAGCGCCTGCGACACCTGGGCTACGTGGATTGAGGCAGAACAGGGAGCGTTCGGATTCTGCTGCTTTGAAAACAGCTGATCCCTCCCTCCCCCGGCTCCCTCCAGCGGGGGGGATTAAGGGGCGCGCGCGCCGCTCCTCGCCATTACAGCCAAAGGCGACATAGCCCAACTACCCAAAAGGGTTAGGGGTTCCGAACACCCGGATGTCTCCTGAACTGAACGCACATCGAACCTTTACCCAAAGGGGGTATTGACTTTTCGCCCTCGGCGCGCTATAGTAGAACCGGAAAGCTTGCAAAGCGTCTGTCCGCGTTGACAGCGGGTATGAACCTGTTATTGGGGAATACTCCTTAAACACATTCTTCAGGAGGAGACTTATGAAAAGGAATTGGTTTGTCGTTTTGGCCCTGGTTGTCTCGCTGGCCCTGGTTGGGGGCGTGGCGGCCAGCGGAGTGCAGGCCCTGCCGGGGAGCGGCTGGTGGACCTCGTTCCAGGTCCAGAATGTAGGCACGGGCCAGGCGTCGGTGCAAGTCACCGCCTACCACGAGCAGGGCGGCGCAACCGACACGCACAGCGCATCCGTCACGTTGGCTGTGAATGAAGCGCAGACCTTCATCCCTGGCGGTTCGGGATGGCCCGGCGTCTTCGATGTTACACCTGGGCTGGAGGCCGGCTTTGCTGGCTCCACCGTGCTCAGCTCGGATCAGCCAATCGTGGCGATCGCCCAGGTCGGCAACAACCAGGTGTCTCCTCCAGGAGGTACGCTGGGCGTCAGCGGAGGCAATGCCTCAGCCCAATACAGGGGCGTGGGCAACCCGGATACGACGATCAGCTATCCGCTGGTCAAGCACAACTGGGCCAGCAAGACCACCACGTTCTATGTGCAGGCAGCAGGCGGTGCAGCCAGTGTCACAGCGACCTACAAGATGAACGATGGCTCGACCAAGACCGATGGCCCGCACGCGATTGACGCAAACAAGAGCTACGTGTTTGACCCGGCTGCGGCCAGCGTGGCCAGCAGCGGTTGCGGCTCCGATGCGAACACGTCACCGTGCGTCGGTTCGGTATCCTTCGCCTCTACATCCGGCTCGCTGGCCGGTACCGTGATCGAGCACCAGCACACGGCCAGCCCGGCAACTCTGGCGCAATCCACCAACACGTTTGCTTCCAGCGATCAGGATAAGACGCTCAACTGCCCGACATTCAAGAACGACTGGGTCGGCCGCACGACCGGCCTGACCGTGCAGAACGCCGGCGGCACTGCGGCAACGGTCAGCATCGAGATCAAGACCGCGGCCGGAACCGGAGCACCAGCCACATACAACGCGACCTCGCCGTCCGTTGCTGCTGGAGCTTCCTACACGTTCTACCCGGGCCTGGGCAACGTGGGTGGCATGCCGGCCAGCTCCTACGGCGCGGTGAAGGTCACCTCATTGAACAACATCGTGGCCATCGTCAACGAAGCTGGTGGCTCCCCCACGAAGGCAACCACCTACTCCTGCTTCGCCAACAGCAGCGCGACCACCAAGATCGCTCTGCCGCAGGTGAAGGAAGGGTTCGCCGGCAGCACCACCGGTGTAACGATTCAGAACGTGGGCGCTTCGACGACAAACGTGGATGCGACGTATTCTTGTGGTGGGACGAATTATACCCATGCAACGGTGAACATCGGCGCTGGGTCGGGCAAGACGTTCTGGCGGCATTCAGCGAGTGGCGCCAACTGGACCGGCACGCCGCTGCCTGACAACAAGAATTGCAGTGTGGTTGTCACCAGCGATAGCCAGAATGTTGTGGCCATCGCGCAGGAGGCAGCGTATCCGAGCGGCAGCCTGGACACCAAGAACTACGAAGGCTTCAACCTGACACCATAGGCTCATTTGACGGACGCAAGAAACAGGGAGCCACCTCAAAAGGGTGGCTCCCTGAGTTTATGTTGGGAAACTGGACACTGGCGTTTCTTGTTTTGTAAGAGTTCAGGGACTACCCTGGAAACACCTGCTTCAATCTCTTTTTTGCCACGAATTACACGAATTTTCACTGATTTTTTCGCTTTTTTCGCTTTTTTCGTATCTTTTCAAAAAATGGGGGCAAACCATAGGGTGCAACAGAAATCAGCCAC
>CAZDTE010000095.1:7213-11791 GCA_964508275.1 uncultured Ardenticatenales bacterium | reverse complement strand
GAAATGTCTTCAAACGAGGTGGAAAAGCCCAAGGAACTCCCTTGTAGATTGCTTTATCGATCTATTGCGGGCTGCATCGAGAATCTGTTTGGGAGAACTGTTTTCTTGGAGTTCCCCTAGCAACGTTGAACAGGGCGCATAGTTAACCTGGGGGAGAATGTCCTCCTGCCCGATGTCAAAGCACCAGGCTCAAGGCAATTGAACCCAGTCTCTCCCCCAACTGCTAATTGGTGTGCCCCGTTGAACGTTTGCTCTACTCGCGACTGCGCACCAGGACACGCCATACGCCCTTCTGGACAACCTCCCCCTTCTGGTTAACCACCTTTACGTCAAAGGATACGATTCCGCCCCCCAGGCGGCGCATCAGCCTTGTCTGTGCAACTTGCGTCTCCACGTGGATCGTATCTTCAGCGAAAACAGCCCCACGAAACGTCCACTCCAGTCCCAGAAAAGCTTCTGCCGTACCATCAATGAACCCCAGGCGCGTAACCAGACCCGTGGCTATGGAGAGCACCAGCACGCCATGAGCAACACGTTTGCCAAAGCGGGCGCCCTTTGCGAACACCGCATCGGTGTGCAACGGGTTGTAGTCGCCCGACAAACCACAGAAAAGCGCTATGTCGGTCTCCGTAATCGTGCGCGCGGGCGAGACAAATGTCTGTCCCTCGGCGAAGTCCTCGAAGAAAAGGGCACGCTGGTAAAACAGCATGACATCCGGCATGATTGTTTCCTCCCATCCATGTGCAATGACTCTGCAAACCTACCCACATTATATCACCAGTAGGCTGGAAATACAACCTGGGACCGCCAGCGATTTGACACGGTTCGCACTCTGGTCTAAACTATGGATATCGGAGGATGGAGCGAAGAGGTGGAGTCGCAGTCAGGGCCTGGAACTGGAGACAGCCTCTACGCAAATCGGGAGTGACACAGCAAAATGACCCAACCGGCACCGCAGACGGCAACGATGAAAGATGGCCGCGCCGCGCTCCTGCGGCCCGCACGCGAAGGCGAGGCGCAAGACTTGCTCGACCTGGTGAACGAAGTCGGGGCGGAAGGCATCTACATCGGGACGGAGAAGCTCCTACTCGATGTGGATGAGGAACGCTCGTTCATTCGTGACGCGACCCGAGACCCTCGGAAGATGCTGATGGTCGTGGAAGTAGACGGGCAGGTCGTGGGAATCGGCAGCATCTTTGGCGGCACGTTTGGCACGAAGGACCGTCACGTGGGCACGTTGGGCATGCTCGTCGCCAAAGCGTATCGCGAGGTGGGACTGGGCACGGTCATGATGCACTTCATGTTAAACTGGGCGCAGGATGTTGGCTTCGAGAAAGTGGAACTCGAGGTCTTTTCCACGAACACGCGGGCCATCAACCTCTATCGCAAGTTCGGCTTTGTCGAGGAAGGCCGACGGCAGCGGGCCTTCTGGTTGCGCGATCGGTATGCCGACGGCGTGTTGATGAGCTTGTTTCTGCCGGCAGACGATCGGCGGACGGGGGCGTCGTGGACATGACGTCAGGCGTCATCCGGGTGCCGAAGGTCGGCTGGTTCGGGGCAGCGTTTTCAACCCAGGGCCTGATACGCCTCACTGTACCGGTTCCGGATGCAGAGCAGGCGTGGGACGAGCTGGGCGTGAAGGGCTGGCGGGGCCATCCCACGGCCTCCGACCTGCTCACCAAGCTTGCCGACGAATTGGAGGAGTTTTTCTCAGGCACGCTGCGCGATTTCACGGTTCCGCTGGACATAGGCCACCACACACGTTTCCGGCGATCCGTGTGGGCCGTGGACCGCCGGATTCCGTACGGCGAGACACGCAGCTACGGCTGGATCGCCCAGCAGATCGAGAAGCCACACGCTGCCCGCGCTGTGGGTGGTGCGCTGGCCGCCAACCCGATTCCAATCATCATTCCCTGCCACCGGGTCGTGCGACAGGATGGCAGCCTTGGCGGATACGGCGGCGGCATCCAGATGAAGGCCGACTTGCTCGCCTTGGAACGGGGCCAACCGCGGCTGTTCTGGCCATGAGCGGGAAACTGCACGGAACCCGCCCGGCGGCCCGCAATGACATTCGCAATCTTTAGGATCGCCAGAGGGAAAAGGACACGCTATGTCAGACACAGCAATGACCGCATTTGCGGCAGCGATAGCAAAACACATCCGGCCGGACACCTTCCCGGTCGCGATTAGCATGGTGAAGGCCGGCGAACCATTGCCACCGCGCACCAAACGCCCTCAGCAAGACATGGGCATCCGGGTGGCGATCTGCCAGGCAGTGGCGATGGCCCGCCACCAGGGTTGGGCCATTGCTGTTGGGCGCGACGATCTGTCCTGTCCACTGGCTCAGGTGGTCTTTGGCTTCCAGCCCAGCGTGGACTACTACGAAGCGGGTCACGCCTGCGCGGGGATGTACACGGAAACGCCGGAGGCTGGGTCGATCACAGAAGCGGAAGTCGAGAAGTTCGATTATGGCTCGTACGAATCGGTGCTGGTGGCCCCCCTTCACCGCACGGCATTTGAGCCCCAGGTGATAGCGATCTACGGCAACTCGGCCCAGGTCATGCGCCTGGCAACGGCCGCCCTGTGGAAATCCGGGGGACGGCTCACGTCGAGCTTCGCGGGTCGCATTGACTGCTCCGATAGCATCATTGTGCCGCTGCGATCCGGACAGCCGGAGGTGATACTGCCCTGCTACGGCGACCGCATCTTCGCGCAGACGCAGGACCATGAGATGGCGTTCGCGCTTCCGACAAGCTGGATGAGTGCCCTCGTGGAGGGGCTGGAGGGAACGCACAGGGGCGGCGTTCGCTACCCGATACCGCAGTTCTTACGGTATTCTGGGCAGTTCCCACCGAGTTACGAGAAGCTAAACGAGTTTTGGGGAGATCAGCGAGAAGCAGATATCTAGCGCAACTCTCGGCGCAAGCGCTTTCTCAGGGTCAGCCACCGGCACGAACCGACAGCAAGGCAGCGATGATAAAGAGAGCCATAACCAGAAGAACCAGTCCCCAGTTCTTCTGCCAGGCATAGAGCCATCCAGCGGACCTCATCATCTGAGTGGATAGCGATGCGCGTGATGTTGGCGGTGCAGAGGCCGCATTCGCAGGCCCGCCCGGCGCAGAACCGGTCAAGGAGCGCACGAAGGCGGCGATGTCGGGGGGACGAGCGTCGGGGTGCATTTCCATGGCCCAGAGAATCGCTCGTTCTGTTTGCGGCGAGAGCGCGGAGTTCACCGCGCGCGGGGCAACCAGCGCTCCCGGCCGCAGGAAGCGTTGCCGGGCATCGAGCGGGGGTTGACCGGTCAGCAGGTGATAGAGTGTTGCGCCAAAGCTGTAGATATCCGAGCGCTCATCGGTTTGGCCGGTGTCACTTCCGTATTGTTCTAGCGGGGCGTACATCACCGTGCCCCGGCCCTGCACAATCGTAATCGTCCGATCGTCGTCGGGAGCGAGCAAGCGGACAAGGCCGAAATCGACCAGCTTGATGGTGCCGGAAGGGGTGAGCTTAATGTTCCCAGGCTTGATGTCCCGGTGGATCACCGGCAGAGACTGATTGTGCAGATAGCCGATCGCATCGGCCAACTGGCCGGCCCAGGCGAGCACCTGTTTTTCGGGAAGGAATCGGCCTTCGGCCGTGGCCTCCGCCACCACCTGTTGCAGGTTCTGCCCGGCGACGAAGTCCATGACCAGATAGTCATATTCATCCTGAGAGAAGTAATCGGAGACTTTGGGGAGGTTGGGATGATCCAGTCGCGCCAGTATGCTCGCCTCACGATAGAACTGCTCCCGGTCGAGAGCGGCCATGTCGGCATTGGAAAGGAGATCGGACATAATCTCCTTGACGGCGCATTTGCGGCCTTTCAACCGCAAATCGTCCGCCTCGTAAACAGTGCCCATGCCGCCGTGGCCGATCCGCTTGGCGATGCGGTACCGTTCGTGCAGGACGGTACCCGGTTTGTGCAGGCGAGCCAAGGTAGGGTTTCTCCTCCTCCAAAGGTAACCGTTCAGCACCTTCTGTATCTGCCACGGGTTGCACGGATTTACACAGAAAAAGCAAAAGAATTCGTGAGAATTCGTGTAATCCGTGGCAGAAAAGAGCTTGAGGCAGGTATCTCCAGGGTAATCCCTGAACGCTTACCTCCAAAGTTTGGTCACCAATGTTCATAGCTTACCCGATTCCGAGGTGATTGTCAAGGAGGCAGCAGCGATAGGGTTTGCCAAGAACCCGGGCAAGGAAATGCTTCGTTCCCTAGTTATGGTCGAGGGCAAAGAGGCCGGAACGCGGTGGCTGCTGGATCGCGCCCCTCTTTCGTTGGGACGGGCGACAGACAACCGCGTCGTCCTCTCCGGCCGCCAGGTCTCCCGCCACCACGCACAAATCCGGTGGTCGGGAGCGCAACTCGTGGTGGATGACCTGGGAAGCAAGAACGGCACGTTCGTGAACGGGCAGGCCGTCGGCCAGGGCCACCCGCTGCGCCCTGGCGATCTCCTCCAGTTGGCCGTGGGCTACACGTTTTCGCTGGTGGAAGCGCCGGCGGACATGCCGGCGGAAGCGCCGGCGGACATGCCGGCGGAAGCG
>CAZDTE010000095.1:5601-7113 GCA_964508275.1 uncultured Ardenticatenales bacterium | reverse complement strand
GCCGGCGGACATGCCGGCGGAAGCGCCGGCGGACATGCCGGCGGAAGCGCCGGCGGACATGCCGGCGGAAGCGCCGGCGAAAGAGTCAACCGAGGGCGACCGTATGCCGGCGGACCGCGCAGAGCATGAAAGAGCACCCCAACCTGCCGCGCCGCGCCTTCGTCTGGACTCGGCATCGCGCCAGGTCTGGGTGCTGGGAAACGAGGTCGCGCCACCCCTCTCGCCGGCCCAGTTCGCCCTGCTGCACCTGCTGCACAGCAAGGAAAACCAGGTGGTCAGCCGCGATGAGATTGTCACGACTGTTTGGGGCGAGGACGCCGAGAAAGGTGTTTCGGAAGAAGCCATCGACGCTCTGGTCCGTCGGTTGCGCCGGCGCATCGCCAAACTGGACCCGAACCATGCGTACATTGTCACGGTCCGCGGACACGGCTTTCGCCTGGCGAGATAGAGGCCGGAGGCACGCGCGGCATCACCCTTGAAGAGCCGCAGCTCAAGGGGTATCCCTTTCTTGACCTTCTCAGGAGTTATGGTAGAATTAGGCTGTAACCTCTTCGGAGAGTTGTGGTGAAAGGACTGTGGATGCGTAATCACTCAGACATGCTGTTGAACCCGACAATAACCGGGCAGCCTTACGAGAATGGTAACTATGGATGAATTGGCGGACCAGATTGCCAAGTTTGCCTGGCACCTGACACACCGCTCCGACAGCGCGGAAAACACGGTGGCGGCGTACGACAGTGATCTGCGGTTGTTCTTGAAGTACCTGAGAGCGCACGTTCCCGCGGTGGCGGCTTGGGACGACGTGCGGACCTCGACAGTGCAGCATTACATGAAGTTCATGCGCGACGAGCAACGCCTAAAGGATACCACAGTGGCGCGGCGGTTGTTTGCTGTTCGTTCCTTTTTCCGCTACCTGAGGAGTCAGGAGCTGGTCTCGAGTGATCCGTGTGCGGAGCTGTCACATTCCAGCCCCGAGAGACGGCCGCCACGCATTCTCACCGGCGACGAGGTCGAGCGCCTGTTGAGGCAACCGGCCAATGACCCCTCTCCACAAGGACTCCGCGATCTGGCGATCATGGAGACGCTGTACGCGACCGGCATGCGCGTCAGCCAATTGATCGCTTTGCGCTTGGGAGATGTGGACCTGGCCTCGGGCACGATCCGGATCGTGGAGGGCAGCGGCGAACGTCTGCTACTGATGAACAACCGCGCCAGTCTGGCACTGCGTACCTACCTGGAGCGCGGCCGCATGCAGTTCTTGCGGGACCCCAACTCCTCCGCGCTGTTCGTGAACTGGAGAGGCCATCCACTGTCCCGGCAAGGGGTGTGGCTAATCATCAAGCGCTATCTGCCAAAGGCAGAGATCGACGGCAACGTAACCGCGACTACACTGCGTCATTCTTTCGCCCAGCATCAACTGGCCGAAGGCGTCAATTTGAGTGAGCTCCAGGCCATGCTCGGCCATTCCAACCCCGCGAGCACGCGCACCTATGTCCGCCGGCAAGCGGCGGG
>CAZDTE010000095.1:0-5501 GCA_964508275.1 uncultured Ardenticatenales bacterium | reverse complement strand
GCGGGAAGTCCGCAAACAGCGGGAAGTCCGCAAACAGCGGGGCCAGAAACTTGATTGCCTGGAAGCCGGAAGTTGGATTGGAAAACAGCGAGGCCCAACCATGTGTCCTCAGACGACAAACCTTCTTGACCCATCCCTGAGATCGTACTCACGGAGCGACTTCGAGGTGGCGGCCGAATACGTGCGCCAGCACTCGTCGCACCGGCCGCGTATCGGAATCATCACCGGCTCCGGGCTGGGCGACCTGGCCGATCAGGTGCGCTCGCCGGACGTTATCCCGTACCGCGACATCCCGCTCTTTCCCGTTTCTACGGTTGAAGGCCACAGCGGCCAACTGGTGCTCGGTTCATTGGGAGGGCAACCTGTCGCCGTCATGCAGGGCCGGGCACACTACTACGAAGGCTACACGATGCAGCAAGTTGTGTTTCCCGTACGCGCGCTACAAGCGCTGGGTATCGAGGCCCTGATCGTGACCAATGCCGCCGGAGGAATGAACGAATCGTTCCGCGCCGGCGACCTGATGCTTATCGCTGACCACATCAACATCCCCGGACTGACCGGCCAGAACCCGTTGCGCGGGCCGAACGATCCGAGCCTGGGCCCACGGTTTCCCAACATGGCGCAGGTGTACGACCCGGCGCTCCGCCGCCAGGCGCACCAGGCAGCCGCCGAGTTGGGATTCTCCCTCCGCGAAGGCGTCTATGCCATGCTATCGGGTCCCGCCTTCGAAACGCCGGCGGAACTGCGCTTTTTGCGCCGGATCGGCGCCGACGCCGTGGGCATGTCCACCGCGCCAGAAGCGACTGCGGCGCGCCACGGCGGAATGCACGTCCTGGGCATCTCGCTGATCAGCAACCTGGTGGCCTACCACCCTCCGCATTCCCGCCCCCCAGCCTCCCTGCACGACGAGGTGCTGGCTGCGGGCCAGGAGGCCGCGCCCCGTTTGGTTGCCGTTATCACGCACATCCTGGAGCACTGGACCGGGGCCCAGCAGTGAACAGGCCACAGTGCAAGTTCTTTCACGAGGACTACCACCGAGGTTCCAGCGCCCAGGAATGTCGCCTCCTGAAGCGCAGCGGCCAGGGGGCAGAGTGGGACCTGAAGCTGTGCCAGAGCTGTCCGGTGCCGAACATCCTGGCCCAGAACCCGTGCATCCACCTGGCAATTGAGGCCACGGTTGTGCGCCGCTTCGGCTTTGTGCGCCGCGTGGAACCTTACGCTATCTGCACGGCAAAACTGATCGAGTTGCACGACCCGATCGGCTGTCGTGCCGGCTGCGAACAACGCCAGGACTACGCTTGACCTGTATTAAGGGAACTCCAAGAGAATAGTTCTCCCAAACAGATCCTCGATGCAGCCCACAATACCGCGAAAAAGTAATCTGCAAGGGAGTTCCTTGGGCTTTTCCACCTCGGTTGAAGACATTGTAAGCGTTCGCGGACTCCCGACCGAGCCCTGTCACTCCACGCTCCACGCAATACGCAAGACGTTTGTTTGGTGGCGCCCGTCGGGCGGGAATGGCGACTGTTGCACAAAACAGCGGCCGTTCTCCCCCTCAGTGGCCGGCGTCCTCCGCCCCCTGGCCGATAAGGGGCAGGGTGAAGTGAATCTGAGTCCCCCTTTGCGGATCGCTCTCCGCCCAAATTCGGCCTCCGTGCAGCTCGATCAGGCTCTGGCAGATGGCCAACCCCAGCCCCACCCCCGGACGAATTTCGTTCAGCGGAGAATTGACCTGGTAGAACTTGTCAAAGACCATTTCCAGTTGATCCGACGGGATGCCAGCGCCGGTATCCTGAACAGTGATCAAAGCCTCTGTGTCATCCATTACCGACGTGCTGACCCTGATCTCACCACGGGCCGGCGTGAATTTGAGCGCGTTTTCGACCAGGTTGTTGAGAACCTGAATCATACGCAGGGGGTCTGCCTCAACCATCACGCCTTCATCCGCGATCCGAGCATGCAACGAGATGTGCAGATCGTCCGCCTGGCGCTGGTGCGCGTTGACCACCTCGCCAACGACATCTGCCAGGACGACGACCTCCTTCTGCAGCGAATACTTGCCCGCGTCGAGCTGGGACATGGCCAGGAGATCCTCGATCAGTGCGGTAAGGTGTTGGGCATTCTCGCTGGCTATGTTCAAGTAGCCCCTGGCCTTCTCGGGAATCTCTCCCGCTCCATCGTCGGCAACGAGCTCAATGTATCCCCTGGCCACGGCGAGCGGCGTGCGCAGCTCGTGCGAAATCATGGAGAGGAAGCTGGCCTTCGCCTCTTCCAGGGTGCGCATGCGCTCATTGGTAGCCTGCAACTCCTGCACAGTCTGCTCCAGCCGCTCGGACCGTTGGCGAAGCTGCTCGTTGACTGTCTCCAGCTCACGTTGCAGCCGAGCGTTCTCCCGACGAAGTTTGCCTTCGGTTAGGGCACGCCTGACAACGTCGACCACTTCCTGCTCCTCGAACGGGCGCTTGTTTATGATGTAGTCGTTCACTCCTCGCCGCAGAGCGTCTACGGCGGTCTGTTCGGAGCCGTAAGCCGTCGTCAGGATGACCATCATCTCCGGGCGTCTTTCCCGCAACTCCATCAACACCTCAATGCCGGTGAGCTTGGGGAGCAACAGGTCAACCAGGACCAGGTCCGGGTCATCCTCCAGAGCCTGATTCAGCCCACTTTCGCCATCCCAGGCCACGGAAACGACATAGGCCCGCTTCTTCAGCCAGTCGGTGAGCAACTCAACATTTCTCGGCGAGTCGTCTATGACCAGGATTCTCTCTCCTGCCATTGCTACGCCCCTTTCTTCAATGACCCATGGCCGCAAAGATGCGTCGGGCCACGGGAGCCGCGCTGCTGCCACCTTGCCCGCCGTTCTCGATCATGACGGCAAGCGCCACCCTGGGCTCGCCGGCCGGCGCGAAGCCGATGAACCAGGCGTGTGGCTTCGCGGTGCCACCCAGTTGCGCAGTACCCGTCTTGCCACCAACCGCCATCCCCGGCGGTGTCGACGGCTGCGCCCAGCCGTCGGTAGCTGCCACGATCATCGCCTCGCGGACGGCCTGCGCGACCGACCCCTTGACGGCTCGTCGCAAACCCCGCGGGCGCACCGTCTCAACTGCGCTTCCGCCAGCGCTGCGTACCTCGAGAACCAGGCGCACCCGTGGCACCACGCCGCCGTTCGCAATGGCCGCCGGCACCAGCGCCATCTGCATTGGCGTGACCAGCACCTCGCCCTGTCCGAACGCGGTCGTTGCCAACCCCGGCTGCTCGAACAAGGCCACGTCCCGGCCCACCGTGCTCACCGCAGACTCCAGCGGGATCGGCAGTGGCTGCCCAAACCCAAACGCCTCCGCCCCAGCCCGCAATCGCTCCGGGCCCAGCCGTAACCCCAATTGCGCGAAGACTACGTTGCACGAGTAGCCGAAGGCGTGATACAGATCGAACTGGGTGATCCCCGGATGGTTGTTGTCGCGGATGGGAAACCCCTCGACGATGAACAGGCCGGTTTCGTCCGTGAACTGCTCGCTCTTCTTCGTCACGCCGTCGGCGAGCGCCGTGGCCAGCGTGACCGTCTTGAACACTGAGCCGGGCGGGTACAGCCCCTGCGTGGCCCGGTTCAGCAGAGGGTGCGCCGCGTCCTGCTCCAAGGCTTCCCAATCCTCGCCCAGCCGGTTTGGGTCGTAATACGGGTGACTGGCCAGAGCGAGCAGATCGCCGGTGTTCGGGTCTAGCACCACCACGGCCCCGCGCCGATCGCCCAACGCCTGGTCGGCCACCTGCTGCAAGGACATATCAATGGTGGTGACCAGATCGTGTCCCTGGTGGGGCCGGTGCAAGAGGTCCTCGAGCGCGGCGTGCCAACTTTCCTGGCCGGACACGCCCCTGAGCTGATCGTTGTACGCCGCTTCCAGCCCGGTGACGCCCCGCTCTGCCGACCAGTACCCGATCAGCGGGGCGAGGCCCGGGTAGGCGTAATGCCGGACGGCGCCCTCGTCTCCCATCTCGGTCCAGGCAAGCGTCGCCCCGTTCCGGTCCAGGATGCGCCCGCGCTCGATCTGCAATTCCTGCACCAGCCGCCGGGGGTTGTCGAGACGCCGCGTCAGGGCAGGCCCCCGCCAGAACGACCAGTAGGCCGCCGTCAGCGCCAACGCCGCGAAGCCGGCGAGCATCACGTAGGCCACACGCCGAAACGCCCGGTTCACGACGCCCCGCTCCGCGACACGTGCAGCAACAGCCCGACGGCCACGAAACTGGTCGCCAGCGAGCTGCCGCCATAGCTCACCAGCGGCAGGGTCACGCCGGTGAGAGGCAGCAGCTTCAGAACACCGCCACTGATCACGAACGCCTGCACGACCAGCAGGATGGCCAGGCCGGCAGCAAGCAGCTTGGCGAACGGTTCCTCCGCCACCATCGCCACACGCATCCCCCGCGCGAGCAGCAGCACGTAGAGCCCGAACACGGCGAGCAGTCCAGCCAGCCCCCATTCCTCGCCCAGTGCGGCCAGGATGTAGTCGCTGTGGGCCAGGGGTACAAAACCGACCATGCCCTGGCCGAGACCTTGACCGAACAGGCCGCCGGAAGCGATGGCGATGAGGCCCTGGATCACCTGGAAGGCTGCGCCTTGCGGGTCGGCCCAGGGGTTGCGCCAGATGGCGACACGCAATTGCACGTGCGGCACCACCAGGTAGCAGCCGTACGCCCCGGCCAGGAACAGAATGACCCCAAGCACCACGTACCGCACCTGTCCGGTCGCCATGTAGAGCATGGCCAGGAAGAGGCCGAAGAAGAGCAGTGCTGCGCCCAAGTCACGTTGGGCGACGAGCAAGAGCAACGAGAACGCCCAGATGACGACCATCGGGGCCAAGTACGGCAGCGGCGGCAGTCGCAACGGCCCCACCGGCACGAAGGCATGGACGATCTGCTCGCGCCGCTCCGCCAGGTAGCTGGCCAGGAAGATGACCATCACCACCTTGAGCGGTTCCGAGGGCTGGAAGCCGATCCCGCCGATGCCCAGCCAGAGGCGCGCGCCGGTGCCGGCCGGCCCCACGCCCGCGATCAAGGTCAGCGCAACCAGCGCCAGCCCCAGCGCGGCCCAGCTATAGCGATAGCGCCGTAGCCAGCGCAGATCGCCCGGCCAGATCGTCAGGAAGCCGGCGGCCAGTAGACCCAAGCCCAGCCACACCGCCTGGCGCGTCCCGAAGCCGGGGAGCATCCGCCGAACCATCAGCAGACCGAACACGGCCAGCGTCAGCGTGAGGGGGAATATGAGCTGATCGGCGTCGCGAGCGCGCCAGGTGAGGAGCAGGTGCAAGGCCAACCCGCCCCCGATGACGACGGCGGCCGGCCACATCTCCCCCATCGCCAGCCGGCCTGCGCCTTGCAGGCTCAACGACGCCGCCCCCAGCCCCGCCAGCGCGAAGGGGAAGAGGAGGAGGGCCAGTTCAAGCGGACGGAACCGATTTTGGATTTGGTACTCTGGATTTGGGATTGGGCTTGTGTTCATCGCATGCTTG
>CAZDTE010000094.1:4990-12042 GCA_964508275.1 uncultured Ardenticatenales bacterium | reverse complement strand
GGTTGCCCCCCAAAGTTGGGGGGTTAGGGGGGCGCGACGTCCTGCTCACCCCGGAATATTGAGATGATACGATAAAGCCTTCTTTGATCTGTGCAAATCTGTGTGAATCTGTGTCCCGTCAAATTTGTCGGTCTGAGGCACAGCTTCGCTAGACGGTTACGGGCTCCCTTGACCGTCTGCACAGAGTGATAATCACATTATACCACACCGACAGATTTCTTACAATGTCGCGTCTTGTGACCGGCCCCTTTACGGAGCCCGCCGCCCTGTCTTAGGGAACCCCAAGAAAATAGTTCTCCCAAACAGATTCTCGATACAGCCCACAATAGATCGAAAAAGCAATCTGCAAGGGAGTTCCTTGGGCTTTTCCGCCTCGGTTGAAGACATTTCGCGAATCTTTCTGGCAGGTTTATTTCTCTGGAAAAGCCTTACCCACCTGCATGTCCCCAGCACGATACGCTCACGCTCAATCTGGGCCACTCCGGTTGACCCTTCTGGCGCTTTGTGATAGAATTGCACTACCATGCTTGATCTGTTGATCGTCATCGTAAACTTCAACACGCGGGACCTGTTGGCCGATTGCCTGCGCTCAATTCAGGCGAGCGACGGCGACTTCCGGTATCAGGTCTGCGTTGTGGACAACAATTCGTCCGATGGGAGCGCGGAGCATGCGCGCACGCATTTCCCCGAAGCACACATCATCGCCAGCGAGATCAACGGCGGGTTTGCCTACGCCAACAACTTGGGGATGCGCGCCTACGGGTTTCGGGATGTGCCGCCGACATATGAGCCGTCCGACACGCTGCCGCGCTACGTGCTGCTGTTGAACCCCGACACCGTTCTGCCGCCAAACGCCCTGCGCGACATGCTGGCCTTCGCGGACACGCGACCGGAGATCGGCGTCGCCGGCCCAAAGCTCGTGCGCCGCGATGGCAGCCTGGACCTGGCCTGCCGCCGCAGTTTCCCTTCCCCCCTGGTCTCGTTCTACCGGTTTTCCGGTCTGAGCAGGCTGTTCCCCCACAGCCCGCGTTTCGGGCGTTACAACCTCACCCACATGAACCCCGATGAGGTCACAGAGGTCGACTCCGTGGTCGGGGCCTTCATGCTGGTACGCCGAGAGGCAATCTGCCAGGCCGGGTTGCTGGACGAGCGGTTCTTCATGTACGGCGAAGACCTGGACTGGGCCTACCGCATCAAGCAAGCCGGCTGGAAGGTATTCTACTACCCGCGCGTGCAGGTGTTGCATTACAAAGGAGAGTCAAGCAAGCAGCGCAGCACGGCGGCGACAGAAGATTTCTACCGAGCCATGCGGCTGTTCCACGCCAAACATTACCGCGACCAGTCCTCCTTCCTGATCAACTGGATGATCGAGGGAGGCATCTGGTTGCTGCTGGCGTGGGCCACGCTGCGCAACGCCCTGCGCTCGCCAGAGCAGCGTGGGGTTGCATCCGCGGTGCCATGAGATGAGACACCGGGCAGCGTTCCTGTTCCCCATTTCGCTAATCGCGGTGGACGCCTTGATGATCATGGTGGCGTTCTACGGTGCATACCGCCTGCGTCTGTTCATCGAGTTCCCGCCGCCGGTAAACATCCCACCCTTCCGTGCCTACTGGGGCATGATGAGCATCCAGGTGGTGGCCCTGCTGGTGATCTTCTTCTTATACAAGCTCTACCACCGCAGCCGTGCCTTCTCCCACATAGACGAGTTCTACACGATGATTGCGGCCACCTCCGTGGGCGTCATCACCAGCACGGCGGTCACGGCCTTCATCTACAAGAGCGATTTGGACTACCCGCGCCTGATGGTTGTGTACTCCTGGGTATTGACCATCGGGGTGGTGACCTTTGGACGAGTCCTGCACGCGCGCATCCAGTGGATGCTTCAGGCGGGTGGAGTGGCCAGCGACAACGTCATCATCGTGGGCACAGGGGAAGTGGCCCGCATCATCCTGCGCACGATCGAGCGTTCTGCCGGTTTGGGATACCGGGTTGTCGGTCTGGTTTCTGGCAAGAATGAGTTGCCCGACCCCCAGGAGTTGCCCGGCCCCTTGCTGGGCGACGTCGAACAGCTCCCCGAGTTGATAGACCGCCACCAGGTTGACGAGGTGATCATCGGCATGCCAGAAGCCCCGCACGAAGAGATTGTGGGCATCATCCTGCGCTGCGAGCGTGAGAAGGTAAGCATACGCGTGTTCCCCGACCTGTTTCAGATCATGGCCGGTGAAGTGAGCATTGGCGACCTTGGTGGGCTGCCTCTGTTGACCGTGCGCGATGTGGCCCTGCGCGGCTGGAAATTGGGGCTCAAGCGCACGGTTGACATCGCAGTTGGTGCGGCTGCCCTGGTACTCCTATCGCCTCTGATGATCCTCCTGGCCCTGTTGATCAAACTTGATTCTCCGGGGGCCGTCTTCTATGCCCAGACCCGCACGGGCCTGGACGCAAGGCCTTTCTCCATGCTGAAGTTCCGCTCCATGCGCACCGATGCAGAGCTGGATGGCCCCGGTTGGACTGTGGAGAACGATCCTCGGATCACACGGCTGGGGGCCTTCATACGCCGCTTCTCCCTCGATGAGCTACCGCAATTCATCAACGTCCTCTTGGGCGAGATGAGTGTTGTGGGGCCACGACCGGAACGGCCGGTCTACGTGGAACAGTTCCGGCAACAGATTCCGCGTTACATGGAACGGCACAGGGAAAAGGCCGGCATCACCGGCTGGGCACAGATCAACGGGTTGCGTGGCGACACGTCCATCGTCGAACGCACCAAATATGACCTGTGGTACACCGAGCACTGGTCACTCTCCCTCGACTTCAAGATCATGATCAAGAGCCTCTTCCGCATCCTCCGCGACCGCAGCGCCTACTGACCCACGGGACCAGCCGGCAAGCCGTGGTCACTGGTTGCCGGACAGCGGCGGCCACACCTGTCGCCAGAACGTTGCGATAGTCGGCAGAAAAACCCAACAGCTTTCGTCCGTCGCCCGTATCTGGACATCCACAACGTTGACCACGCTGTTGCCATCGGCGTCGGGGAGGCAAGGGCTCGGAAGGCCGGCCACCGCGGTTGGTGTTGGCGTCGGGGAAACGCCGGCCAGCAGGTCGATGACGTACGGGTCGCCCGCTCCCAGATCGTTCCCACCGCCGCAACTATCCGCGCCGGTCCCCTCTGCCCAGTCCGAGGCGAACACCACGTAGCGACCATCGCGCGAGATGCTCGCTCGTGGCTGCGCCCAGTACCCGCAACTGCTGGACCGGTGGTGTGCCAGCCGTAAGATGGCCCCATCGGTGTGTTGGAGGAACAACTCCCCCTCGAAGGCTGTCCAGCCGTTTATGTCCCATGTGGCGGCCGTAATCAGGCACTCGCCATCGGGCCCTCGGCACGAGATGTGCTCGGCGTTGCCCCAGTCCAGCACCTGCAGGTAAATCGGCGTGCTGACCGTTATCGTGCCTGGTAGGTGGCGCACCCCGATCGCCGGGCGATTTGGATCGGCCGGCGACCACAGCTCGAAGGTCATGAAGAATTCCGTTTCGCCATCCGTGTCGACGCCCAGGTCCCCGTGCTGGTGGCCGTCGTACACACGCCCGACAAACGCGCCGGTCTGGATGTCGAACGTCTCCAGGCCGCTGCACCGCGCCGTCCCATCTCGCACCCATTGCACCACCAGGTATCTACCCAGTGGGGAGACACCGGCCCAGTCCGGCTCAACCTCGCCCCATTCGGGATCGGGCTGGCAGGGGCCGGCGTACAGATCCGTGACCGGCAGCTGCGCACCCAGCACCCGGTTCTCGATATCCAGCGCAAACAGGACACTCTCCCCGTCATCGCGCGTCACCATGCCGGCCAGCCAGCGGCCGTCCTCCGAGAGTTCGTCGAAAGACTGATTCCCCCGGATATACTCGTACTGGGCCGGCATGGTATAGACGGTCGTCGTGGTTAGCGTGTCCACACTTGAGAATTGCAGGCGAACTGTCGTATCCGCGTTGCTGTCGAAGTGCACCAGCGTGTGGGCCCGGGCGGGATTCCAGCGCGGGACGTTCCACTCCACCGTGTCCAGTCCGGCCACGAGACTGAGATCGTCGACTCGTCGCACGACATAGTCATCGTTCTCGATGAGTAACAGGTAGGCATTGTCAGACGAGAACGCCTGGAGCTGCGAGTAGATGTGTGTCCCAAAGCTGCCGCCTGCGCTGGCGTCGGAGACCCGACGTGTGGACGTTCCGAAAACCGGGTCCACGTACGGCGTGCCGACCGGTTGCAGTGGCAGAGAAACCGGTGTGACCACCACGGCCGGGTCGGCGATGCCGACTCCGGTGGGTGTGGCCGTCGGCGTGGTGGCGAGCGTTGCGGTCGGCTGCGCGCCGCCAGAAGTGCCGGTCGCCAGGAGGTACACAGCCAGCAGCAAGACAGGACTGAGGAGGACAACTCGCTGCCGTTTCATTATTGCCAAACCTTTATCACAGATGCAGTTCCCCCCTCGTGCTCCCCCCGGAGGGGGCTCCTGCCTGGGAGTAGTGATCGCTCTGGCCGCTTCTGTAGGGGCAGGCTTCTAGCCTGTCCTCGGCGCTCCCCCGGTGCCGCTCGGTAGGGGCACGCCGCCCATGCCCCTACTACTATACCAAACCTCATGCCAGAAAGCAATGGGAAACCGGTACCGGACCAACGAAACGATAGGAAGGGCACTGCCCTGGTACCCGTTTCCCATTGCCATATCCCTGCCTCTCTGGTATGATAAGGCGATGGCACAGGCAACGAACGCGATCACGAACCCGTCACCGGAGAAACGATCAGGGCGCAAGCGGACCGTGTTGCGCATGGCGCTCGTTGTGCTGATCCTGCTACTACTCCCGGTCGTATCCATCGGCTCGCCTTTGCTGCAAAACGGTGGCTTCGAGGAGGATTTCCATCATCAGCCAGGTATCTCCGGCGAGGTAGCCGACGGTTGGGTGGCCTACAACGAGGTGGGCAACCCAACCTACCTGGGCACAAGCACCTTCGCCGGCGGCGGCTGGGTCGAGAAGATCGAGGGCAGTGATTCCCACATCATCCTGGCCGAAGATCTGTACCCCAAAGGCCTCCCCTTCACCGCCGTGCTGTTTCAGCAGGTCAATGGTGTCGCGCCGGGCACGGCCTACAGCGCCAGCGGTTGGTTTCTTTCCATGTGGGGCGGGTCCGCCGGCGATGATCCGATTGACCCGTACTCGATCGGAAAGAAGATCGGCATCGACCCCGCCGGCGGAACCGATCCCGCCTCCCCAAACGTTGTCTGGAGTGTTGAGCGCTGGGAGGACAAGAGCTTCGTCAACCCTGGCGTGGCGGCGCGTGCCTCCGGGACGACGCTGACCGTCTTTGTGCGCATTTGGTCCAAGTGGCAACAGAGCGCTAACCAGGCGATCGTGGACGGATTCCGGCTGGAGGAAGCTCCAACCGCCGCGATGGACGTACTCCCGACATTCAGCCAGTCGCCGATCACCGTCGGCTGGTCAGGCAACCTCCCAGCCGGCCTGCAAGCGCTTGGCAACTTTGCTCTGTTTTACGATCTGGAGGTGCAGGACAACGGTGGCGCATGGCAGCCCTGGCTAACCAAGACACGTGATACGAGCGCCACGTACGTGGGCCAACCCGGCCACACCTATGGTTTCCGCGTCCGCCCCTACGCCATCCAGCCGAAAGGGGAGCCACCGCAGTACTGGCCGCCCAGCACCTTCCCCGGCTTGCCCAGCGACAGCGTCGCCACCACCGTGGACGGCGCTCCGCCTTCGTCGGCGGTTTCGGCCCTGCCGCGTGTCCAGGCAACGGCCCCATTCATGGTGGCCTGGACCGGCACGGATGATTCCACCGGCATCGCCGGCTATACGGTCCAGTACCGGGTAGGCAACGGAGCGTGGACCGACTGGCTGACCGACGTGACGTACTCATCGGCCCTCTTCGGCCAGGGCGATCGGCCGGTCCCGCTCGTTGCCGGGCAAACCTACGCCCTCCGCAGCCGGGCGCGCGATGGAGTCGGCCGGCTGGAGACCTATCCGGCTACCCCCGACGCGACCACCGTGCTCGCCGCCCACCTCCTCTCCGGCATGGTGCGTGACTTGCGATATCGACCCGTTGCCGGGGCCACAGTCACCTTGTCGCCGACTCATGATGGCCTTTCCGAAGCCACGACCGGCGCGCTGGGCGAATACCTGGCCGGTGTGGCAGCGTCCGGAACCTACAGCGTGACGGCAGCGCACAGTGGCTTCGGGCCCGCGTTGCCGCGCCGCGTGCTGCTCGACGACGACCGCGCGGGATTCGAACTGTTCCTGCCCCCGCCCAGTGACGCGATCGCCAACGGCTCGTTCGAGACGGGCGACCTCACCGGGTGGCAAGCGGCCGGCTCGTCCGCCGACTCGACCGCCTTCACCGGGGACTGGGCTGGCCGGCTGGGGCCCGGCTCCACGGCTCATCTCTCGCAGACGATCACCGTGCCGATCGGCATCGACCGCCTCACACTCTCGTTCATGTACCGCCCCGCCGGGCCGGCGACGATCTCGGACGCTCTGCGGCTGCGCGTGGCCGGCACCGAACAGACTGTCCCGCTGGCTGTGACCGACTGGACCCATTTCTTCGTGGACATGGAACCGCTGGTGGTGCCCGATCAGCCAACGTCCGTCGAGTTCATCTTCGAGCCGGCCGGTACCAGCAGCTTTGGCGTGCTGGTGGACGATGTGTGGCTGGGCTCTGCCCCGCCACCGCCGCAGGTCGTCTTCCTGCCCTTCCTCACCCGGCAAGGGAGTTTCGGCGTGACTGTTGCCGGCTCCCCCATCCCGGAAGAAAACCGGAGTCACCTCGCCCGATTCGATGCACCGCCGCCGCTCCCTCCGTTGTCCTCGCAACTGGCTCCACAACGGCGTGCGGGCCAATCCTGGCTGAGCTATTTGCCGATGATGACGAGCGACGTGCTTGGAGGGATGCATACGCCGTCGCCGACGGCCACGCCGGCTGCCACCGCCTCGGCCACGCCGGCTGCCACCGCCTCGGCTACGCCGACTGCCACCGCCTCGGCCACGCCGACCGCCAC
>CAZDTE010000094.1:0-4890 GCA_964508275.1 uncultured Ardenticatenales bacterium | reverse complement strand
CTGCCACCGCCTCGGCTACGCCGACTGCCACCGCCTCGGCCACGCCGACCGCCACGCCCGACTGGCTGACCCACGCCAACAGCTACCGTGCCCTGGCCGATCTGCCGCCGCTAACCGAGAACGCAAGCTGGAGCGACGGGGACTGGAAACATGCCCGCTACATGGTCAAGAACGACGCGATGGGACACACCGAAGACCCCGCGAATCCGTGGTACACCGTGGAAGGTGCCCAGGCGGGCCAGAGCAGCAATGTGATGGTCAGCACCAGTACGGCGACTACCGACCTGTTCGCTATCGACTTGTGGATGCGGGGGCCGTTCCATGCCGTGGGGATCATTGATCCGGCGCTGGCGCAGGCCGGCTTCGGCAGCTATCGGGAGGCGAGCGGCATCTTCCAGATGGCGGCGGCCTTGGACGTGATCCGGGGGTTGGGGACAGTACCGGTAACGGTGACGTTCCCGGTCTATTTCCCGTCCAACGGCGGTGTACTCCCGATCCTGGCCTACACCGGCGGCGAGACCCCGAACCCGCTGAGCAGTTGCGCCGGGTATACACCATACACCGGACCGCCGATCATCTTGCAGATCGGCGATGGCGGGCTAACGCCGCAGGTAACAGACTTCGGCTTCTGGCACGCGGGCACGTCGCTGGAGGTGTGCGAGTTCGACGAGACGAACTACACCGATCCGGTCTACCAGGCTACCGGGCGCAGCATTCTGGGCGTTCGAGACGCGATCGTGCTGATGCCGCGTTACCCCTTGACGGCCGGGGAAACGTATTCGGCAACGATCACCAACAACGCGGATGTCTACACCTGGTCGTTCTCGGTAGCCAGTGACGCCACAACGTCCGCGGAGGTCACTGGGCAGATCCGGTAGGGCAACGCGACCCCCATGAGTTCCCTCAGTGGGCTGGCAAGAAGAAGAAAGCCATCGCCAACACAATGTAGACGGCCAGCAGTTCTGCTCCTTCCAGCCAGTTCGATTCGCCGTCTTGCGAGACAAGAGTGGCGATGAAGACGGCTGCACCCAACGCACCGAGCTCGAATCGAGTGAAGACCAGGTTCAGCGGTTCGGGGCCGACGAACAGACTGATGAAGACCAACAGAGGAGCGACAAACAGAGCTATCTGGAGGCTCGATCCGATAGAGATGGCCAGGCTCAGGTCCATCTGATTCTTCAAGGCTACTTCGATGGCGACGACATGCTCGGCCACGTTGCCCACGATGGGAATCAGGATGACGCCCAGAAAGAACTCGGTCACACCGACTTGCGTGACCACCGGTTCCACCGCACGCACCAGGATCTCACTGAGCCAGGCCGTGAACAGCGTGCTAACCAGCAGCAGGCTCAGCGAAAGCCCAACGCTCCACCGCGCAGTATGGCCGTGATTTGCCTTCCCCACCAGTTTCTGCTCGAAGCGGAAGGAGTAGAGCAGGTAGAGCAGGTACAGGATGATCATCACGGCAGCCACGCCCTCGCTCAGGTATGCGACGGCGTGGCCGTTGCCCTCCAAAGCATGGAAGAAGACCGCCGGAGTGGCCAGCAGGACGACAGCAAGAGTCATGATCGTCGCGTTGTTGCCAGCGGTGCGACGGTTGAAGGCCTGGGTTCCATGCCTCATTCCGCCGAGCAAGATACTGGTTCCCAGCACCAGCAGAATGTTGCCCAGGATGGAGCCGGTGATCGATGCCTTCACGAGATCGAGCAGGCCGGCACGGAGGGCGAAGACGGTGATGATCAACTCGGCCGCGTTTCCGAGCGTAGCGTTGATCAGGCCGCCGGCGCGGGGGCCGGTGTGCATGGCGAGTTCCTCTGTAGCGTCTCCGAGGAGAGCAGCCAGCGGCAAGATGCCGAGGGCAGAGGCCGTGAAGACAAAAACCGGATTGAGGTGCAAGAAATCCGTGATGATGGCCACGGGAACCAGCAGCAAGAGAATGTACAGGTATTTCACCGTCATGCCTCCTCGATCAACATCATTCCAGTCACCGTGTGCGCGGCGACCCGCACTGCTCGGCGAAACGGGGAACCGGCGAACGCCTATCCACACGATTCCCCCCACCGTCGAGTGACCAGCATCACGTCGGCCACGTCGATCTCTCCATCCTCATCGATGTCCAGGCGTGGGGCATAATCGCCGTCACCATCACGCGCTCCCCACGACGAGGCTACCTCCTGGAGATCAAAGATGTCTACCTGCCCGTCCTCGTTCGCGTCAAGGCGAGCGCAAGGCAAGATTTCGCCCGGCCGGTAGGCGGTGGTCAGGTGTGGAGAACGGTCGGGCAAGCCCTCGCTCATTCCCACCGCAAGCGATTCCGTGATCGCACCGGCCGGCCTCACCAGCACCCCATGGTTCGGGTAACCGGCCAGCCAGGCCTGCATCAGCCACGTCGCGTCGAAGCACGTCCGGTCATCTGTCTCACGGAAGCCTCCCGCGATAGGCGCATCCACGTAATCTTCGATCGGGGCCAGTCCGGGCTGGGACCACGGGGAGTCGAACGTAGCCGTCGTCTCGGACCAGCTCCGGCTAAGGGGATACGCAACTAGCGGCCCGGGCACTCCGCTCCCGCTCGCGTGGAGGCAGAGGGTGGCTGTGACCACCTCGGTGCCCGGCGGCAAAGCAGACAGACCCACGGCCCGGTAGATCACGTTGTCTGCCGTCTGGGGCCGCAGCCAGGCCAGAGTGGCGGAGCCAAAGTTTGTATCGGGCATGTCCGAGGCGAGCCAACTGTCTTCTATAGCGGCATCGCCGGACCAGCGTGCCGTCGCCAGCGTGGCGGTCGGCGTTGGCGTGGGTGTAGCAGTCGGCGACGCTGTTGGGGTTGGTGTGGACGACGGCGTCGGTGTGGTCGTGGGCGGAACCTCCCGCCACACGCGCAGCACCACGTCTTCCTCAAAAGCGGGCATGCCCAGGGTCACGCCGCCGCCCAGGCTGTGTACCGTGGCCGGCCCCCAAATGACGGCCCCCTGCTTCGGGTCGTACCACTCGAACCCGAAGTCGCCGGCGGGGAGGGGCAGAGTCAACGGGCCGCCGGTCGAGCCAACAACGTAAACTACATAGGTCGAACCGGGGTCGGCCATCACGTATGCCCTGTCGTCGCCCGGCAGATTGGCGATCAACTCGTCGTGCGGGCTGAGTGCCCAGTAGGGCACTTGTTCCCAGAAGCGGGTGAAGAACGGCCAATAATGCTGTCCCGGAACCGTACCCAGTTCGGCCAGATCGGCGATCCAGGAGCGGAAGTTGATGTAGCCGCCGGCCATCGCCACAGCCCACCAGTCGATGCGCCGCTCGGCTGCCGGTTTCTTCTCCTGCGCTGCCTCGTCCATGTACACCGGTTTCTCGTAGACGCGGTTCTCCAGGGCGAAGGTGTGGTAATCGTGGCTGCATCCGTGGATCGCGACGACGCTGGTCCAGGAATCGGTGGGGTAGGAAGCGGCGTTGCAGCTACCGGCGGCAGTCACCGGGTGGGCGTAGGGGTCATGATCGTGCAGGTACGTGCCGAGGTACCGCACCCAGTCCGCGATGCTCAAGCCGTCGTAGTCTTCCTCGATGAGATCCCACTCGTTCATCGCCTCCCAAAGGAAAACGTTGGGGTTGGCCGCATAACGGGCGAGCGCGTAATCGACGAAGCGTTGCACGTCCTCGTCTGGAACCTGAAATGGGAACCAGGCGTAGTCCAAGAGCACGATCTCGACATAGATGTCTCGGTCCGCCGCGTAACGGATGGCGGCATCAAGTTGTTGCCAAAACGTGAGATCGAAGCGGGCGTAATCTGGTTTGTGGTAGGTGCCGCCAAAAGGCCAGGTGATGTAGCCATCCGGCCAGTCGGTGCAGCGGGTGCAGGGCGGCGCGTCATCGGCGGCCGGGGCGGCCGCGAGCCACACCTTCAACACATTGTGGTGCAGCGAGGCGGCCTGATCGACAAAAGCCCACGGCTGGGCCTTTTTGCCCAGCGTCCATGCTTGCAGACCGGCCGGGAAGAAGTGCTCGCCATTGTCGAACCGGAAGATGTAGGGATGGTCTGGGTCTGGGCGGATGAACCCTCTGCGGTCGGACGGGACCACGTCGAACGCGCCGGTGAATTGCTGGGTGATCTCCGGGCCCTGGTAGGTGATTCTGTAGGAATAATGACCGGTTTGCGTTGGGGTGACGCGGAGCCGGAAGAGCGAGCCATCCGCCGCATCGGCGAACCCCTCCACGGAAACGGGGATTCCTTGGGTGGGGGTGAAGGCGCCACGCACGGCGACTTGCGTGAACGGATTCGTCACCGTGGGTGCAGCCACGGACAGCCGAAACTCCAGCAGCTCGAAGCGCTGAACGGACTGCCCGTTCGGCCCGCTGATGCCGATCGTCCGATCGGCAGCCTGGGCGCGGCTGGGTGATCGGGTGGGGCCTGTGGTGAAGTTGGGCAACAGCCAGCCCGAGAGCAGCGCACCTGGAATCAGCAGGAAGAGCACCTTGGCCCGGCACGAGCGTCTGATGACCACGTATCTCCCTACCTCGCAATGAGATCACAGCAAGAAGGGTTGGGCGGTTTCGCCCAACCCCTCTGGACTGTATTTCATGGTGGGCGGTATTGGACTCGAACCAATGACCTCCACGATGTCAACGTGGCACTCTAGCCAACTGAGCTAACCGCCCCAGCTTCCTGCATTATAGCATAAAGCAGTTCGGTTGGCAAGGGGCCGCATGGTGACGGGTGTCCGTCGTTTTTTTGCGCGGGGCGTACTTGCTAGAAGCATCTCGATACCGAGGCGAACAGGACGGGGCTTGGTCAGGAGACCACCTGCCTGAACAGGCAGGTCCTCGCCCAGCACGATATCTCCCTCCCTCACTCCCCCCAGCGGGGGGGAACAGATGCCGTTCACTCCCCCCAGCGGGGGGGGACAG
>CAZDTE010000093.1:0-12130 GCA_964508275.1 uncultured Ardenticatenales bacterium | reverse complement strand
TGGCATAGCTATCATCGTCGGCGTGTTTCTGGTTCGTGAAATGCGTGATCGCCGGGTAGGCGAAAATGTCGCCCAGGAACTTGTCGGCCAGCTTACTCAGCCAGTCGTCCGCGACAACGACGTAGTCTTGCCCGCCACTCTGTGCTGGGGGAGCAGCCGATGCCATCGGCGCGACCATCGCCAGCAGGGCCAGTACCATCAAAACGTACAGTAGTTTCCTCTTCATTGAGAAGTTCCTCCTTTAGCAAATGAACTACGGCTTCAGTACAGATCCTTCGAACGATATGCAAATCATGCCCTCTTTGACCCATTGTCGCTCGCTAAGCATCCCCCCTTTCACTTCTGGCTTACTTTGCACAGCGGAACCCGATGTCGTCATTGGCCGTAATCGCCGGATCGCCGCCGTTGCGATTCGTCGCCAGGACGTACTTGGCTTCGTCAAACCAACCGCCGCCCCGAATGCCCCGGTAACCTTCGCTGTAGTGGCTATCCTGGTAACTACTTCCGGGATAGGCGATATAGGGCGAATCAACCCATTCCTTGATGTTTCCGGCCACGTCGTACAGGCCATAGCGATTGGCCGGATAGCTCCCCACAGCCGTCGTCTGCCGCAAGCCACTGTCCTTACCATTCAGTTCGCCGGCGCTATACTCATTGCCCCACGGGTAGAGAAAACCATCCGGCCCTCGTGCGGCCTTCTCCCATTCGAACTCGTTCGGTAGCCGCTTTCCAGCCCACTGGCAGAAAGCCTGCGCATCGTCGAAGGTTACAAACGCTACGGGGTGGTTATCCTTGCCCTCCCTGTATGCCCAGCGCCAATTCTGTTGACTTCCCTGTTGCTCCCGGTACGTCGTGTAACCCGTCGACTGGACAAAAGCAGCGTAATCCGCATTGGTGACTTCGTAGGCATCGATCATGAACGCCGGCAGGTCCATCTGCTGGGCTGGCGCTTCGTTCGGATCGCTGTTGTCATTGCCCAGCGTGAACGGGCCGGCGGAGATCTCGATCATGAGGTCGGTGACGGCCAGTGTTCCCTCTGTGGCAACACGTTCGGGAGCCGGCGTGTCGGTTGGCCGCGGGGTTGGGGTCGGTGGTGGCGGAGGTGGGGTGTCCGTTGGCCGAATCAGAATGATGGTGGGGGTCGCCCGTGCCGCGCCTCCGCCCGCTTGCGCTTCGCCTGTGGTCGGCACCGGGGTGGCTTTTTCTTCCACCCGATCGACCACGTCCCCGCCGCAGGCAACCAGAATCAAAGCGAACAGGATGAGTAGAATGGCGGACAAGCGGCTCGGGTTTAGATGACTGTAAGACACGTTCTCCTTCTCCTGTTTGGAAACAACTGCCCCCTCTCCGCTGAGGAGAGTGAACGCCGGCCGGCGGCCGGCAGCTTCCTCCCCAAGCCGGGGGGGATTGAGGGGGGGAGACCTGCGATCAGTCCGCGAACGTGCAGATCGAGGTTGATACGTTTTCGAGTATTCACTCTTGCACACTCCGTTGTGGTGCAGGCAGATGTGATCCTTAGTATAACATCCAAAATCCAATGTGTCAAACACGTCTAGGAGCGCACTTCAGAATCGCCTCCGGCGCAGATTCGAAAAACCGGTCACCCTGCCCGCACGCTCCCGCTCCGGTTCGCTTTAGCCGGACTGGTCGGGGGCCTCGTCGGAGGGCGGCGCGCCGGTGAACGACTCTTCCTTCAGATGGCTGACAACCTTCTGGAGCTCGACATTGATCTGGGTCAGAGCGTCCAGCACGTGAGGCCGAGCTTCTTTCCACGCCTGTTCCCCCGCGGCGCGGACCGATTCGGCCACCTTTTCCGCTTCGGCGTGAAACTTTTGCCCTTCGAGTGTTGCATCGGCATCATTGATCGCCTGACTGACCTTGTCAATCATCGCCTCCAGGCCATCCTGCATGCCCATCATCCGGCTGCGGTTCTCCTCACTTTCCCAGGCCGTGCGGAAAACCTCGGCAATGCCTTCTCCCAGGGCCTGGAACTGCCTGCCAACATCACGCCAGGCCTCCTCAGACGTCTTCTCCTCGGTCATAGTGTCTCTCCTTTGTTTCTCAATGGTCCGACTCTCATGGCACATCAACATGGTTGGTGTACGGAATAGCAAGCGGGAAAGTTGCGTAAGGCCTCGTGCATCGGCCGATGCCACCCCCCGCTGCACGGGTTTCCTGTTCGCGGATGGGTTCCCTGCCGTCCGTATGAGATTGCGACCGTGAACGTTTTGTGTTATACTACGTTGGCCCATTGCACCACGCGGCTCGGGTTGATGTCGCCAGTCTGCCCGCTGCCGGAGATGATGATTCGAGGGAGACCTTTGTGCCCAATATCCGCATACTAAGCGTCGAAGAAGCCAAAGCCACCGTGCTGAGCCGCCCGCCATTTGACGAGGTGGAAGCCTCGCCGCAGGCTCAAGCTCGCCTGGCCGAGTTATTCGGCGCGCCGCTCACACCGGAGCAGGCCGTGGCCCGCATCATCGCCGATGTCCGGGCGAACGGCGACGATGCGCTGCTGGCCTGGACGTTCCGGCTGGACGGCGTGGAGCTGGACAGCCCGGTCGTGTCGCAGGAGCAGATCGAACGCAGTTGGGAAAACACGCCCCGCGAACTCCGGCAGGCTCTGACCGTGGCGGCGGACCGCATCCGGGCGTTCCATGAAAAGGAGCGACACAGCTCCTGGATGGACTGGCAGGGTGATGAGGCGCTGGGCCAGATCGTGCGCCCGCTGGAGCGCGTGGGCATCTACGTGCCGGGCGGCCAGGGGGCCTACCCATCCACGCTTTTGATGGCGGCTATACCAGCCCAGGTCGCCGGCGTCGCGGAAATCTGTGTGGCCAGCCCGCCGGCGCGGGGCCGCGAAATCCCCACCGATGTGATGCTGGCCGCCGCCCGCATCGCCGGCGTAACGCGCGTGTTCAGCGTCGGCGGCGCGCAAGGGGTGGCCGCGCTGGCCTACGGCACCGAGAGCGTCCCTCGCGTGGATAAAATCTTGGGCCCCGGCGGACTGTTCGTCGTGCTGGCCATGCGCCAGGTGTTCGGGTCGGTCGGCATCGCGGGCCTGCCCGGCCCCACAGAGACGCTGCTCATCGCGGACGATTCGGCGGACCCGGCCTGGGTCGCTGCCGACTTGCTGGCTCAAGCGGAGCATGACGTGCTTGCCTCCGCCTTGTTGCTGACCACGTCACGCGATCTGGCGGCGAGCGTGCGCCGGGAAGTGGCTGACCAGCTTGCCGGCCTGCCGCGCCGGGAGATCATCGCCGGCTCGCTGGAGCGCGGCAGCGGCATCGTGCTCGTCCGGGACATGGAGGAAGCGATGGCCCTGGCGAACGCGTACGCGCCGGAGCACCTCTGCCTGTTGACGGAAGACCCGTGGACGCTGGTCGGCCAGGTGAGGAACGCCGGCGGTGTGTTCGTTGGCGAGACGGCCTGCGAGGCGCTGGGCGATTACGTCGTCGGTCCGAGCCACATCATGCCGACCGGGCAAACGGCCCGCTTCGGCTCGCCGGTGCACGTGCGCGACTTCCTGAAGGTGACTAGCGTCTTTTCGGTTGGCCGCCGCGCTCTGCAAGAAACAGGGCCCCAGGCCGCGGCCATCGCCGAGGCGGAGGGGTTCCACGCCCATGCGGCGTCCATCCGCCGGCGGTTGACCACCGGTCTCACCCGCCAGTGATCGGCGGGCAAAAAGGCGAACAGTGAAGGATTGTTTTCTGAGGTCTAGAATCTGAGTAGTGAGGAGGAGAGCATTGAGCAGTTTGAGTCGAAGTCGACACGGATTGGAGAATCATGGGATTTTCAATGTCAGCAATGAGTACTGGAACCTTTCGACCGGAGCGCTTTACGAAGAGTCGGTGCGACGACGCGAAGGGCTGATCGCGCACAAGGGGCCGCTTGTTGTGCGCACGGGACATCATACCGGACGGGCTGCACGAGACAAGTTTATCGTGCGAGAGCCATCCAGCGAGGAAAACATCTGGTGGGGTGAGGTGAACAAAGGGCTCGACGAAGCGCTGTTCGAGCGGTTGCAACATAACCTGCTCGCCTACTTGCAGAACAAGGATATCTTCATCCAGGACTGCTATGCCGGCGCGGACCCGAACTTCCGGATGCCGATCCGCGTGATCACCGAATCGGCCTGGCACAGCCTGTTCGCTCGGAACATGTTCGTGCTGGCCCCTGACGAGGCATTGGTCGACCACGTGCCTCAGTTCACCGTAATCGACTTGCCCCGTTTCCATGCCGTGCCGGAGATTCACGGCACGCGCTCCGAGACCTTTATTATCATTCATTTCGGCATGGGGCTGGCGCTGATCGGGGGAACGAGTTACGCGGGCGAGATAAAGAAATCGGTGTTCACCGCCCTGAACTACCTCTTGCCCCAGAAGAAAGTCCTATCGATGCACTGTTCCGCCAACGTGGGACCCGCCGGCGACATGGCCATCTTCTTCGGGTTGTCCGGCACCGGCAAGACCTCGATTTCCGCCGACTCGCTGCGTCCTCTGATCGGCGATGACGAGCATGGCTGGAGCGACTCCGGTGTCTTTAACTTTGAAGGCGGATGCTACGCGAAAGTGATCCGCCTGTCACCGACGGCGGAGCCAGAGATATTCGAGTGCACGCGGAAGTTCGGCACGATCCTGGAAAACGTGACCATAGGCAGCGATAATCGCCGCCCAGATCTCGACGATGACTCCCTCACCGAGAACACGCGGGCATCCTACCCGATCACCCACCTGGAGAACTTCGTCCGGGAGGGCTTTGGCGGACACCCCAAGAACGTCGTCTTTCTGGCCGCGGACGCGTTCGGCGTCCTGCCCCCCATCGCCAGGCTGACGCCCGATCAGGCGATGTACCATTTCCTGTCTGGCTACACCGCGAAGGTGGCGGGGACGGAGCGCGGGATGGGCGATGAGCCGCAAGCTACGTTCAGTACCTGCTTCGGTGCGCCCTTCTTGCCACGTCATCCGAGCGTCTATGCCAACTTGCTGGGCGAGAAGATCGAACGCCACGACGCAGAAGTCTGGCTGGTCAACACCGGCTGGACCGGCGGCCCGTATGGCACCGGCGAACGCATCTACATCGGGTACACACGGGCAATGGTTAGGGCAGCCCTGAACGGCCAACTCGACGATGTGCCCATGCGTGAGGACCCGAACTTCCGGGTCGCTGTGCCCACAACCTGCCCGGATGTGCCGGATGAAGTGCTCGACCCACGCAACACGTGGGCCGATGGGGCAGCCTACGATCGACAGGCGCGGATGCTGGCCAACATGTTTGTCGAGAACTTTGAGGAGTTTGCGCCGCACGTTTCGGAAGCCGTTCGGGCCAGCGGGCCCCTGGCCGGATAGTTGTGGCGATGGAGGCCGTAATCAAGCCGGAAGTCCAGCAGCTCACCCCGTACACGCTGCAGGAGCTCCCGTTCCGGTACAAACTCAACCAGAACGAAAACCCCTTTGGGTTCCCTGCGGAACTGAAAGATGAGTTTTGGAGGCGCGTTCGAGACCGCGACTGGGCGCGCTATCCAGACTTTAGCCTGCGCCAGATCACGGAGCGGTTGGCCGCCAAGGCCGGAGTCTCCGAGGATATGGTGCTGGTCGGCAACGGCTCAAACGAGCTAATCCAACTCACGCTGATGGTCACGGTGACCCGTGGGGACACGGTGACCATCCCCGTGCCGACCTTCACGTTGTATCGGTTGCTGGCCACCGTCTTGGGGGCCGATCCGGTGACCGTGATGCTGGGCGAAGGCGATTTCGCGTTGCCGGCCGATGAAGTCATCGCCGCCGCGCGCCGGCACGAATCCAAGATCGTGGTCCTCTGTACCCCTAACAACCCAACGGGAAACTGCTACCCCGAAGCCGCAGTCCGTCATATCATCGAGGAGTGCGGCGCTCTGGTTGTTGTCGACCAGGCATATGGCGAATTCTGCGACCAGGACCTGACGCCCTTGCTGGCGGAGTACGAGAACGTGGTGTTCCTGCGCACCTTTTCCAAGGCCCTGGCGCTGGCCGGCGCGAGGCTAGGCTACTTGCTGGGCCCGCCGGCCCTGGTCCGCGAAATCGCCAAGGCCAAGCTCCCCTACGCGCTTAACATCTTCTCGGAGACGGTGGCGCTGGTGGCGCTGGACCACCTCGACGCATTGGAGAGCCAAGTTGCCAGGATTAGTCACCAACGCGCTCGCCTGTTTGCCGGGCTGTCCGCTTTGGGCGGTGCGCACCCGTACGCTTCGGAAGCCAATTTCATCCTGGCGCGCTTTGCCCGGCCGTCCACCGACATCTTCGCGGCCTGCTTGGCAAACGGTCTGTTGGTGCGCGATGTGGGTTCCTACCCCGGCCTTGACGGCCACCTGCGCTTGAGCGTGGGGACAGCAGATGAGAATGAGCTCCTGCTTTCAACCATTCGAAGTTGCCTGAGCGAAACGTGAGTCGTGAAGCGTGATGACCTCGCTCGAAGGGTCATCACGCTCCACGGTTCCCGTTTCGCGCAGGCAACAGATAGGAGGCACCGTGTTTTCACCCCAACCTACCCAAGTCCAGTGCCCGCAGTGTAAAAACCCAGCGGCTGTGTCATTGCAATCGATTATCGATGTCGGACAGCAACCGGAACTGAAGGAACGACTGCTGCGCGGACGCTTGAATATCATGAACTGCTCGGTGTGCAAGGCAAGCGGGATGGTCGCCACACCACTGCTGTACCACGATCCGTCCAGCGATCTGCTCTTGGCGTTCGTGCCCATGCAACTTGGCCTGAAAATGGTAGATCAGGAGAAGACAATTGGTGCTCTAACCAACGCCCTGATGTCCCAGATCCCGGCCGAACAGCGCAAGGGCTACCTTTTGCAGCCCAACACGGTGTTCTCCATCGAGACGCTGATCGAGGAAATCCTGCGGGCAGATGGCATCACGCCCGAAATGATGGAAGCCCAAAACCACGCCCTGCGCCTGATTCACGATTTGCTCGCGGCAAAAGATGACGAAGAGCAGTTGCGCTCGTTGGTCGAAGAACACAGTTCAGAGATTGACTATGAATTCTTGCTGCTCCTGAGCAGCTATACAGAAGCCGTACACGACGACGGAAACCAAGCGTTGGCCAATGCCCTCGTCCTGTTGCGCGAGAAACTGGTTGACCTTACCGGATTGTCTGCGCCCAGCCCGCCTTCCCTGGGCCCGGCAGTGGAAACCCGCGACGAATTCATCGACCTGCTGCTAAGCGCCCCAGACAAGGATGCCATCCGGCGAGCCGTAGCGATCCACCGCCCACTGGCGGATTATGCTTTTTTCCAGCAGCTCACCGGCCAGATCGAATCTGCCCAAGCGGGCGGAGATGGCGATCTGGCAAAGCGCTTGACCAACCTGCGTCAACAGGTGTTGGAGATCAGCGATCAGCTTGATCGTGAGGCTCAGGCTGAGCTAGAGGGGGCGGCTAAGCTGCTACAGGAAATCGTCGAATCGCCCGACCTGGAGCAGGCCATTCGCGCGCGGGCCGACCAGATGAATGAGGCCTTCCTCGTCACCCTGGCGGCAAACATTTCCGCGGCCCACGAGAATAAGCGGGAGGACCTGGCCGACGCCTTCCAGAACATTTATGCCGTCACGTTGCGGGTTTTGGAGGAGCGACTTCCCCCGGAACTCAGGCTTGTGAATCAACTCATGCGCGAAGAAAGCCCAGAAGCGCGCGGCGAGCAGCTACAAGCTCAGCGAGCGATGATCACACCGGAGTTTCTGGAGTTGGTCGAGGCCCTGGCCCAGGATTCCGAAGCCCAAGGCCAGGCCGAGGCCGCCCAGCGTCTGCGGCAGATCGGTGAGCAAGCGGCCGGTCACCAGTAGCTTGGCGGTGTCAAAGCGGTCACCATGAGCACGGTTAGGGCAGGCAATCGTGAAGACGGCAGGGGATAGCCTCCTATCCCTGCCCAGAGAGGCAACCTCTCCCGAGATGACGAGGGGTAATCTGTTCTAGAAGCAACATCCAAACAGCGAAGGAGTCACTATGACTGACCATCTTTACGTCAAGACCAACGTGGAGGACAGGGTAGTCGCGCTGACCATCGATAATCCGCCGGCCAACGCGCTGAGTTCCGCCACGATAGCGGCCCTGGAGGTGGCTTGCGATGCGGCCATCGCCGACGAGGATGTGAAGGCCATCGTCATTACAGGGGCCGGTCCACAGTTCTTCGTGGCCGGAGCGGACATCAAGGAGATCGCTACCCTGACCAACCCGGCGGAGGCAGAGGCGCTGATCACCGGCGGGCAGGCTGTGCTGAACAAGCTGGAGGCTTCGCCGAAGCCGGTCATAGCAGCGGTGAACGGCTTTGCCCTGGGCGGTGGCTTGGAGTTGGCCATGGCCTGCCACCTGCGAGTGGTGAGTGAACGGGCCCGGCTCGGTCAACCGGAGATCAACCTGGGCATTATCCCCGGATTTGGAGGCACGCAGCGCCTCCCTCGCCTCATCGGACGGGGAAAGGCACTTGAGCTGCTGCTCACCGGCGACCCGATCACCGGCAAAGAAGCCGTCGCTCTCGGCCTGGCAAACGTGGCAGTGCCCGGAGACGCTGTTCTGCGCACGGCCGTCGGGCTGGCCAGGAAGATGGCAACCAAGAGTGGGCCGAGCGTCGCTGCCCTACTCGCCGCCGTGCGTGAGGGCCTGGAGACAACCCTGGAAGCGGGTCTGCAGATCGAAGCCAGATCGTTTGCCGGCCTGACGGAGACGGCAGACATGCGCGAGGGCCTGGCGGCCTTCGTGCAAAAGCGCGCACCCAAATTCCAGGACCGCTAGCTACCAAAACCGTGGAGGGCAAAGCGAACATCATCCTGACCGGTTTCATGGGCACAGGCAAGAGCGCCGTGGGGCGAGAGGTGGCCCGGCGGCTGGGCCGGACGTTTGTGGACATGGATGAGCTGATCGCCGAGCGCGAGGGCCGGAGTATCCCAGACATTTTTGCCTTGTCCGGGGAATCGTACTTCCGTCGGCTGGAGGCCACGCTGTGCAGTGAGTTGGCCGGTTGCCGGGACCTGGTCATCGCGACGGGCGGCGGCGCGTTGCTTCCGCCGGCCAACCGGGCCGCGCTGGGCCGGTCGGGCGTCCTCATCTGCCTGACGGCGACGGTGGACGATATCCTGCGCCGACTGGACGGGGATGCCGATCGCCCCCTCCTGGCAACAGCGGATCGGCGCACACGCATCGAAGCACTGCTGGCGGAGCGGACGCCTGCCTACACCGCCATCCCGCACCAGATTGATACGACGGGAAAGACTGTAGAACAGGTGGTTGAAACTGTACTGGAGATAATTCATAATCCAAAATCCATAATCCAAAACCGGGTCCCCGTTCACACACCAGAGGGCTCCTATGACGTTGTGATATCCGAAGGTGTTTTACCGCGCCTGGGGAGCCTACTGAGAGAACGTAACCCTGTTGGCACGGTGGCGCTGGTGAGCAACGATACCATCGCGCCGCTCCATGCTGCAGGTGTGCTGAGGAGTCTGGCGGAGGCCGGCCTGGAGGCGCATCTGTTCACCGTCCCAGACGGGGAGGTGTACAAAACGCTGGACACGGCCCGCGAGTTGTACGATCGCTTTCTTGCGGCCGGCATAGACCGCAGCTCGACGGCCGTGGCGCTGGGAGGCGGTGTTGTAGGTGACCTGGTCGGCTTTGTGGCTGCGACGTACATGCGTGGCCTGCCGCTGATACAGTGTCCCACTAGCCTGCTGGCCATGGTGGATGCGAGTATCGGCGGCAAGGTGGCTGTTGACCATCCTCGGGCCAAGAACCTGATCGGCGCGTTCAAACAGCCAGCGCTGGTAGTCACCGACCCGGCGGTGCTGCGGACTCTGCCGGAAGGAGAGCTGCGCGCGGGCCTGGCAGAGGTAGTCAAGCACGGGATCATCGCCGCGCCAGCTTTGTTCGAACACCTCGAAGAGCGAGGACCGGACGACCTGACCTGGATCGTAGAACGCGCGGTTGCTGTCAAGATCGGTGTGGTAGAGGAAGACCCGTACGAACGTGGCCGGCGGGCTGTGCTAAATCTGGGCCACACTTTTGGTCACGCCTTAGAGGTGCTGAGTGACTTCAGGCTCCGTCACGGCGAAGGGGTGAGCATCGGCTTGGTGATTGCTGCGCGTGTGTCGGAGGCACTGGGGATGTGCTCGCCTGCGCTGCCGGCGCGCGTGGAGAGGCTGCTGCAGGGGCTGGGCCTGCCAACGAGTTGGGGAGACTTTGCGCCACAGGCGATCTGGTTGGCCATGGGGAGCGACAAGAAGAAGCGTGGGCGCCGTCTCCGGCTCGTGTTGCCCCGGTCGCTGGGTGACGTGATCATTGCCGATGACGTACCGCAGGAGGTAGTCATAACGGTGCTGGAGGAGAAGCAGACATGAGCCATTACAAGATTCTCGTGTTACACGGTCCAAACCTGAATCTGCTGGGCACTCGTGAGCCGGGCGTGTACGGCACGGCCACGCTGGCGGAGATTGACGATCGGTTGCGCGAACATGCGGCGTCTGCGGGAGCAGTTGTGCGGTACCACCAGTCCAACAGCGAAGGGCACTTGATTGACTTGCTCCACGAGGCACGGAATTGGGCGGACGGCGTGGTGTTCAATCCGGGAGCCTACACGCACACTAGCGTTGCCTTGCGGGACGCCGTGACAGCGATCGGGTTGCCGGTCGTTGAGGTGCACCTATCGAATATCCACACGCGGGAAGAATTCCGGCAGCGGTCGCTGATTGCGCCGGCGTGCGCGGGGCAGATCAGCGGCTTTGGCTGGCGCAGCTACCTGTTAGGGCTAGATGCACTATTGGGAATACTTGAGGATGCAGGGCCGTAGCCATTTGACGTAACAGGGGTTTTGTGGTAACATGGGGTTGCAATTGGGGGCGTAGTGTAGCGGTTAACATGCTGGCCTGTCAAGCCAGAGATCGCGGGTTCAAATCCCGTCGCTCCCGCAGTGACACGCATCCCCCAAACGCTGGGAAAGCGTGTCTCTAAACAAGGGGTAGAATGCGCTGTTGGGTTGCCAGCCGCTGAGCGCATCCCCCTGTATTGTGACTGCTGCGAGCATTGCTCGCAGCAGTTTTTTCTGTTGTAAAGATCTCCCGTCTCTTCCCACAAGGCCGGGAAGTTCGCAAACAGGTATCCGGCTACTAGTGTAGCAGATAGTTGCACAGTTGTCAAATCGGCCAGCCGCGATCGGTAGCGGGCGCGCCGACGGTCATACTCCGTCCGCTCCAAATCGCCTTCGATGTACAGTTCCTGGGCCCGCTGCAGCCGTTGCCGCACCGCCTGCCGACGAGTGCGTATCTCTTCATCAGGGATCAGGGAGGCGATGAGCCGCGACTGCCAGTCGCCAGGCAACTCAAAGGTCTGGAAACGGGCCAGCACCTGCGCTTCTACGTCGTCCGCGTTGACGGTAGGCTGATCGCATTGCCCGCTCTGCTCAATGCATGTCGCGCACCGGTAGTAGCGGCGGCCCTGTTTGTTGCTGGCCGCACGCATCCGTTTGCCGCACTGGCCGCACACTAACAAACCCGACAACGGGTACACACTACGACGTGCCGTCTGGGCCGGCACTTGGGGGGCCCGACTGCGCAGCTTGCGGGCCGCCTGCACCTGATCGTACAGTTCCTGGGAGATGAGGGTCGGGTGCTGACCGGGGTAGAGGGCCACCGCATCCCGCCGCTTGCGCTTCTGGCCGCTCTCCCGCGTGCCAAAGTAGGGCACCACACCGGTGTAGAACACGCGGATCAGCATCTCACGGACGATGTCTTTGCCAAACACCGGCGGCCCAAAGCGGCGCACATGGTGGGGACGACGCTTGGGCCGTAAGGGATACTCTTGCCCTTCATAGGAAACCGTCTCCCGGTTGAGCCAGTCGGCGATGTCGCGGTCGGTGTACCGGCCGGTGGCGCTCAACTCGAAGGCCCGCTGTACCGCCAGTGCCTCAAGGGGGTGAGCAATGAGCGCCTGGCCGTCAGCCCGGTCCGCCTGGTCGGCGTGCGGGCAGTAGCCGGGGCCGTTCGGATCGGTGCACGATGAGCAGTGCCCGTTGCAGTAGCCGAAAGGGATCGACCCGTTCCACAGCCCGCGGCCCTTGTAAACCATCTTGTACTCGCGCAGAATGAACGGCCCCAGGCCATTT
>CAZDTE010000092.1:0-12249 GCA_964508275.1 uncultured Ardenticatenales bacterium | reverse complement strand
AGGAATGCCGAGACCGATCTCGTATGCCGTCTTCTGCTTGAAAAAAAACAAAAACGCAAACATCCAGTAATTCGCGCACACAGACGACACGCGACATGACTGCACGCGTCGTCTGTGACTCTGTGCACTGAGACAACGAAAACAGCCCTCTCCGACAGCCTCCTTGGGGGGAGCGCCCGGCGTTCACTTCGCCCCCCCCCCCCCCCCGCGCGAGGGGAGCCGGAGGGGGGAGAGAGCAGCTATTCTCGATACAGCCTAGATCTTGCCGACCAGATCGAGGCCGGGCTCCAGCGTTTCTGCCCCGGGTGTCCAGCTCGCCGGGCAGACCTCACCTTCGTGCTCACTGACGAAGATGGCGGCCTGGAGTTTGCGTAGAAGTTCCGACGCGCTCCTGCCGATGCTGTTGTCGTGTACTTCGTAGGCCTTGATCACACCGTCTGGGCCGATGATGAAGCTGCCCCGCAGGGCGAGACCCTCATCCTCAATGTAGACCCCTAGCGCTCGGCTCAGTTTTCCTGTCGGGTCGGCTACCATGGGGAATACGATCTTGCCAACCGCCGCAGATTGGTCATGCCACGCCTTGTGGACAAAGACGGTGTCGGTGCTCACGCTGAACACCTCTGCGCCGGCCTGCACGAACTTGGCGTACAGATCGGCCACTTCTTCCAACTCGGTCGGGCAAATGAAGGTGAAATCGGCCGGGTAGAAAACCAGAACCAACCACTTCCCAGCATAGTCCGAGAATCGAAACTTCACGATGTCGTCGTTGTGGAATGCCTCCAATTCAGAATCAGGGACTTGACTACCGATCAGGGGAGTTGCTGTATTTTCCGAAACGTGTTCCATTTGTATTTCCTTCCTTATGTGCATATCGTTCACTCAGATCCACAAACCGCACCCATTTGGCTCCCTATGGGTATCATCTCAATAATTCGGGGTGAGAAGAACGTCGTGCCCCCCTAACCCCCCAACTTTGGGGGGCATGTGCTCCCCCAGAATTGGGGGCCGGGGGGCGCTCCCCAGGTTATTGAGATGATACCCCTATGGTAACGTATTTTTCCGCGATGTCAAATCGCGCGTGCTCTGCACAAGGAGACCCCCTGCCCCCTCGGCATCGAGGGGAGCAGGGGGTTGTTTTCGCGAACGATCGGGACCCACAAGCAGTGGGTTAGTTTCGTTATTCCTCGCGCTTCTCCTGTTCCTGGGCGCGCAGAACACGGCGCAACAGCTTGCCGGTGACCGTTCGTGGCAACTCGTCGATGAATTCGAATTCGCGCGGCAGCTTGTAGACGGCGATCTCGCCCCGGCAGAAGTCAACCAGTTCCGCTGATTCAACTGTCTGGTCAGGAGCCAGGACGATGAAGGCCTTGGTGTTTTGGCCACGCACCGGATCGGGCACGCCAATCACGCCGGCATCGGCCACCGCCGGGTGTTCCTTCAATCTCTCCTCGACCTCTTCGGGGCCCACACGGTAGCCGGAGGTCTTGATGATGTCATCCTCGCGGGACACAAACCAGAAGTAGCCTTCCTCGTCGCGATAGACGAAGTCACCAACCTTGTTCCAACCGTTCTTGTCCACCGAGGCGGCCTGTTTCTCGCCCATGTTCCAGTAGAGTGTCGCCGTCGGGCCACGTGCGATGAAGCGTCCCATGGTGCCGGACGGAACGTCGTTGCCTTCGTCGTCAACCACTTTGGCCTCGTAGCCGTTGATCACCTGGCCGAAGGAGCCGGCCTTGGCCTTCATGTTAGCCACATTGGAGACGAAGACGTAGAACATCTCGGTCGAGCCGAAGCCCTCGAAGATGTCCAGGCCAAATTTCTCCTTCCAGGCATGGTAGGTCGGCGCGGTAAGGGCCTCGCCGCCACCGGTACAGACACGCAACGAACTCAGATCGTACTTCTTCTCCGCTCCGGTCGCCTGGAGCATCTTGCGATAGGCAGTCGGAGCCAGCGAGAGGATGGTGATGCCATATTTCTCAATGTCTTCGAACATGACTTCGGGCGTAAACCGACCGGTCAGCGCGGCGGTGGCGCCAAAGCGGTAGGGGATGGTGCAGAACGTGGAGTAGCCGGCGCCGAAGCCGATGGGCGCCGAGCCGCCGATGATGTCATTCTCCTGCACACGCCAGCCATACTTGCCAAAAGCGTCGGGAACGATCAGTTGCTCTTCGTTCAGGTGGAGCGTGCCCTTGGGCAATCCCGTGGTCCCCGATGTGTAGAGCAAGACGGCCGGTGCATGGCGGTGCCTTTTGACCGGTGTGAACTCGGCATCGCCACTCTTCAACAGATCGGGGTAGAGGACATACCCCTTACCCGGACCGACGCCAGGCCCGAAGGCCACCACCTGCTTAATCGACGGTGCATCCGGCAAGGCCTTCATCAGATCCCCGATCATCGGGCCGAAGCAAATGGCGGCACTGGCCTGGGAATCCTCGGCCACGTGCACAATTTCCGTGCTGGAGAACAACGGGGATGTCGGGATGCTCATCGCGCCCAGGCGCTGCAAGGCAAAGTTGAACATGATGGCCGTGGGGTTGTTGCCACTGCGAATGATGACGCGGTCACCTTCACCCACGCCAAGCTTGCTGAGGCCGGAGGCCAGCCGGTTCACGGTGTCCAGGACCTGGCCGTAGGTGAAGGTGTTGTCGCCGAACATGATGGCCACTTTGTCGGCGCGCCCGGCCTCAACGTTCTTGTCCAGCAGCTCCTCAGAAATATTGAACATCTCCTCGTACTGCTGGAATTCATAGAGATTGTACACGCGTTGGGGCCACAGGCCAACCGGCGGGACGAATTGCTTCAAATCGCGACTCACGACCGGACGGGCCACGACGACGACGCGGTAAGCCGGCAGAACGGCTTCGCGGATGAACCCGTGCCGCTCGGCGGCGCTGATCAGGCCAGTCTCGTCGGCGAAGATCTCCATCACGATCTTGGCTATGCCCAGATCGCGCGCCACCTCGACCATCTCATTCAGCATGGCCATGGAAAGTCCGCGGCGGCGGAAATCCTCACGAACAAAGATGCGGTATTTGGCCACGTCTGGATAGGGGGCGGTCGGCTTGCGATGCAGCGACCCGTCGGCGATGATTTCGCCGTCCACCTCGGCCAGGATCGGGAGCACGCGCTCGTAGCCAAGGTTGTCGCACCAGCGACGCACAACCCTGGGATCGGTTACGTTGTCCCGCAGAAACATCAAATCCTTTTCAGAGGCCCCGGCGAAGAGGCGGATCAGGCCAGCCTCGTCTTCGGCGACCATTGGTCGCAAGGTGACAGGTGTGCCATCACTGAGGGCCACTGTCCGCGGAAAACTCTTCAAGACTTGATCAAGCATGTATACTGTCCTCCTTTTTCTTTCGAAACGGTAAAGGCACAGCCAAAGCAACGCCAGCGTTTAGGCTTTCCCGGTTCTCCGCCAGGAGCCTTCAGCAAGTATGGAGAGTCAATTCCCCCAGTCGTTTTGGCCAGACCCAAAAATGATGAACCCTGAATGACGAACGGGGTCAGCATTCATCATTCAGCATTCATCATTCAGCGTTCATCATTCGGCATTGTCCGAAACTAACACAAGCCACCGCTGCAGCCGACCTCGCGACCGAAGCCGGCAGGCACCCACCCACAAACACTTGCGCCACCGGCCCTTCGCCGGCTGAGTAGTCACCATTGCGATCAAAAAGTGGGGCACCGGGGACAGGGGCTCAGAATCGAGTTCCCCATCCCCGATGCGGATGATGCTTGCTACTTTCCTGCCACTGTTTGCCTCCTGCGATACGCTACAAGAAGCTCTTCAGTGCATCCTCCACTCCGATCAAGCGACCTTCCTTGGCGTCCATGCGCGGGAAGACCTCAACGGGATAGCGGTCAGAACCCTTGCGCACGGCGAGCGCCGGGACCGAACTGCCAAAGTCCTCTTCCAGCGCGCCCTTGGTGCCAAAGACAGATCGAACTGATGCATCCGGGCCACTGACGGCTTTGTGGTAGATGGGGAACCTGTCCTCCACGCCGGCAAGGTCTTCGGCGCTGGCTGCCACGCCGGCGGCCTTGAGCTGGTCTACCAGCGCCAAGGCAGCGCTCACGTCAGCAGGATACTGATCCCCAACCGCAGCGTCGCTGCTGTAGAAGAAGGTCACCTCGACGCTCTCATCTACCTCTTCCGCTACGGCCTCTTCCGCTGCCGCGGCACCAGGCACCTCAGCGACCGAGCCACTGTCTTCGAACTTCTCACAGTTCACATAGCCGGTCAACGGGAGTTCCCAGGTGAAGGGGTATTCCCAACTGTTGCACTTGCCCAAATAGGCTTGCTGAATCACCGGATCGAGGGCAGGCAGGAATTTCTCGCAGCGCAAGCACTGCGAGCCCTCCGCTTGTGCCGCCTGATCCAGAACACGTAGAGCCATTTTCGTTACCTCCGTTACAATTGTGGCCGGCGGGCCTAGGCTATGGGTCTCTCTGCTCAACGATGAACTTAGGCCGACCAAGCGCATCCAGGTCATCCGCGGTCAGGGGCTTGCCGCTAACAAGGTTGCCGCGCACGTTGCGCGTCATCGGTATGGGCCGCAGCTGCATCACCGCCCGTGCTTTCGGCGGCTCTTCTACCAGACCTTCGCCAGTAACCGGTTCCCAGTCTGGCGTCTCGGCATACGCGGGCAATCGATCCCAGTCCCCTTCGGCCTCCGTTGGCCCGGCTGTCAGCTGGTAGTCCTCCAGCGTCAGGGCATAGATCGCGCCACAGCCAGCACACTTGACCTTCCCATCAAAGTTCCAGAAGGCGTAGGGGTCCAGGTAGTTCTTCACGCCACACTTGGCGCAAGCAATCATGGACATGGGTTATCCTCCTTGCTCAGTGAGTGACCAACGTTTCGATAAACGGTGTCCGGTTGTCAATCGTGCGTTGGCTACTAGATAGTTGCTTCCTCTTCCAGCCGGGCCAGGTCCGATGCGTTGAGCCCGGCCAGGTTCGTCAAGATTTGCTCGTTGTCCACGCCCACCGGCTTGAACACCCACTTGGTGCGCGGTGGAGTCTCCGACATCATGAAGGCCGGCCCCTGGTGCAGGACGTCGCCAAAGTAGGGGTCGTCAATCCAGCGGACGGAGCCTCGTTGCTGCCAGTGCGGGTTGGTGGCAACTTCCTTGGCGTTCCACACCGGCTGAGTGTTGATCCCGTTCTGCTCGGTGAGGATGCTGAAGACCTGTTCCTTGGTCTTGTCCTTGGCCCACGCCTCCAACCAGCCGTAAATCTCGCGCTGCCCTTCCAGAGCCACGCGGTCGTCGTGGGAAGCGTACTTGGCCTTCATCTCCCCGTCGCCGATCACGTCGCACAGCGTAGCGAAGTCCTCGTCCTTGTGGGCGGTGACGACGATGTAGCCCTCTTCCATCTCCTGCGGGTTGTCCGAGTCGGGGTAGGAGGACTGACCGCACTGGATGATGCCGTGCGGGCAAAGCTGCGTGTCCCAGCCGCCCCAGCGCTCGCGGACGACGTGGTGCTTTCCAAATAGCGGCAGGCCATACTCGAGATGGCGGTTCACGCCGTGTACCTGGGAGTACTCGATCATCGTCCCCTGGCCGGAGACGGTCTCCCGGTAGTACAGCGCGGCCAGAATCGACTTCAGGCCCATCATGCCGCCCCAGTAGTCGGCCAGCCAGATGGTGTGCTTGGAGGGGTAGCCACCGCGCTCGGCCGGCTCACCGGTCATGCCAAAAGCACCACCCTGCGCCTGGCCCAGGATGTCGTAGGAAGCGCGGGTCCGGCCAGGCCCCCAGCCGCCAAAACCGCCCAGCCAGCAGTAGACCAGCCGGGGGTTGATCTCCATCAGTTGGCGCGGGCCGATGCCCCAGCGGTCAAACGTGCCCGGGCGGTAGTTCTCCACCATGATGTCGGTCTTGGCTGCCAGGCGCTTGACGATCTCCTGACCTTCCGGCCTATGGAAGTCTACACTTACGAAGTACTCATTGGCGTTGGCCCCAAAGAAGCCCAGCCCGGTGCCCTTGTCCGGCATCTGCTTGGACAGGGGATACAGGGCCGGTTCGTTGAAGGGTGTCGTGTGCCGCATCGGTTCGCCCCGACGAGGCAACTCAAGCTTGATCACTTCGGCCCCTAGTTCTGCCAGATAGTTCGCGCAGGAGGGACCCAGAATATACTGCGTACAGGACAACGCCCGATACCCCTTCAATGGTTCTGGCTTAGCGAAAGCCTTCTTCCAATCAAAGGATTCGCGGGCGAATTCCTCAAAAGACTGATGATCAGCCATGGAACTCATCTCCTTACATTTTCAAACATCAGCCACACGAGAGTTTCACGCTTCACGTCGCAAGTCAGCTTCACTTTGGCGCTTTGCGTTCAACCGTTGCGGACTGATTGCCGATCTCTCTAGATAACCCCTGCTGCTTCCCATGCCGACAGCTGCTCGCGGTTCGCACCCAGCAGGTAGCGGTACACGTCCTCGTTGTCGTACCCGGTTGGGCGGCCCAGCCACTTGACTCGCGGCGGGCACACTGACTGCATTTGTGGCGACGTGCTGAATAGGACCTTGCCGTAGAGGCGATCGTCCAGCTCCATGACCTGCTCGCGATACTTGTAGTGCGGATACTCGGCCACTTCGTCGATGTAGGTCACACCACCGGAGGCGACTTGCTGGGCCAACATCTTGACTTCCGCTTCGGCCCGCGACTGGTCCTTTTGCCAGTTCGCCAGGTTGGTATAGGTTTTTGCCTGCATGGGGTGCGGCAGACGTTCGGTGACTACGCGCAGCTTGGGATCACCCACGATGTCGTCTTCCAGATCCGGTCGATCCAGGCCGACGGCACGCCAGATGCGGTACCACAGCCGGTCGTGACCACCACCGACCATGAAGAAACCATCCTTACAGGGGTTCACAGCGTAGATGTTGATGGCCAGGTCCCAGTTGCCGTAGCGTGGGCGCACCGAACCATCCATGCCATACCAGCCCCAGTTGTAGTCAATGATGCGGATGATCCCCTCAGCAGCCGTCGATTCCACCCACTGCCCCTCGCCGGAGACGGTGTCGCGGTAGAGCAGTGCCAAAATGACGCCCGCCGCGGCGTTTGTGCCCCCCACGTGGTCACAGACCCACATGGACGAACGGGTCGGGCGGCCACCCATTTCCTTGGGCACGCCGGTGCCGTGTACGAAGCCGCAGGATGCCTGGGCCGCTGGGTCCAGCTCGCCGGGACGATCCTTGGCCGGGCCCCACTGACCGCGTTGGCCAACCCAGCAGTAGACCAGACGTGGGTTGATCTCTCTAAGCTGGCGGTAGCCGATGCCGTTCGCATCTGTGTGGCCTGGCGGGGCGTTCTCAATGATTACGTCCACGTGCCTGGCCATCGCCCTGAAGATCTCACGCCCTTCGTCACTCTCCAGGTCCAGGGTGATCGATTTCTTGTTGCGCATCTCGTGGAGGAAGTGCAGCCCGATCGGCTCACCCCGCTCCTTGTCCTTGATCATATACTCTTTGCGACCAAAGGGCGTATACTGGCGGGCAGGGTCACCCCCGGGCGGTTCAACCTGAATCACCTCGGCCCCTTCTTCGGAGAGCATCGAAGAAGCCCAGTGTCCAATCATCATACCCGTGGTACAGTCCAATACCCGAACCCCGTCGAGGTTTTCCGGCTTGCGCCCGGCGGTTTCGGCACGGAACTGCGATTCGAGCCACAGCGGATACTCTTTGGCCGCATCGCTCATGCCCTCGTAGACCTCGTCGGGAGTGAGGGTTGGCACTGCAGGCCACTTGTAGCCCTCTCCATTTCCTGACATGGTTGTTCTGACCTCCTGTCTAAGACGCTAAATCAAACGATCTAAAGGTAGTACGCAACGCGGCTCTCCTGCCGGAGCGGGAGAGCAACTTCTAAGAATTATTCGCTATCCCCTTCACCACCCCCCTTCTAGTCGACTACTGTGCGTTGTTACAACGAACCAAGATTACATGGATGTTGCCTGGGCAGGTATCTCCACGTTACTGCGGCTCAGATTGCGTCTCTCCCGGACCACAAAGAAATGGCTCGTGAATGCGCTTCTGAACACCCAGAGTACCGATGCGAACTGCTGATTATGGTTGTTACGGCAGCCCACTCATCCCCGTAAAGATGTATTCGTGATGTCACAAGCTGTGGTTATAAGACCGTTCTGCCGCCTGCTCTACGCACACTGCTGCGCCGAAACAGACGGGACGAGTTTAACTTTTCAATACTGGAAACTTCGAACTGTCAACAAAAACGAATGAGGCTCGCACCGCTGGTGCTCCGAGTAGGAACACGTTGTGGTCGCACAGACCAATGCCTTTCCCTGCGTGAGCTTTGTTACGTGTGCTTTAGAAAAGGCGGCTCGCACTAACGTGCACTCCCTCTGCGTGTATCCCTGAATTCGTCAAAAGCCAATGCTATCACTCAGACAGTACATACCCAACCACGACACCAGCAGAGTGCTGGCTAAGAAACCTTTGGGAGGTTCGTATCCTGTTTGCTCTGTCACTCTATTCTTCGCGTTGCCCAAGAGCGTCAGGTTTATTGGAAATCACCGCCACACAGTGGGTGAGTGACGATTGCTGTGGTGCATAAGCTAGTATACACTAACTTCATGGTATTGTCAAGCCCCCTTTTTCGGGCGCGCGGTGCACTTCAACTGTGGGGAGTTGGCGGCGCTGTCCTGCACGGTTGTGAGGGCGAGGCATTCCCCTCCAGATGGGGTCTTTTCTGTGGGGGGGGGGCAGAGCCAAGGCTTTTCCAGAGAAATAAACCTTCCAGAAAGGTATCACGAAGACTGTTAGAATTCGCGAAATGTCTTCAAACGAAGTGGAAATGAAAATGGATTGACAAACTCTGTTTTATCAGGTATAATAGAGCGAAGTGGTTCTCTGCATTGCGCGGCTTTGCCGCAACCAAGCTGCTGAACCACAAAGGCTGAATCATTCTCCCGCCCGGCGCAAACCTTGACGTGTGATTCCATGACGCACGGGCAGGGGGCTATTCGCACAGCCACTCGATCCGAAAGTAGGCAGATACGACAAGAAGAACCGTACCCCCAACACGCAATCGCGATCAACTCGGACCCAAACGGCAATTGATCTTCCGAATCGTACTTGAAGAATAAGGAGAGAAAACGTGCGCAACAGACTAAACATAGTTGTCTTGGGAAGCCTACTGGCCAGCCTGATCCTGGTGACCGTGGCTGCCGCGTCTGGGCCAGTTCACTGGAGTTATGAGGGAGAAGCAGGACCAGAACATTGGGGGGAGTTGAGTCACGACTTTGCGGCCTGTTCGGAAGGCAAGGAGCAATCACCGATTGACGTTCCGGGAACGGCTACCGTGAACCCTGCCGATCTGACGTTCAACTACCAGCCGACGGCCGTAAACATTCTCAACAACGGGCACACCATTCAGGTGAACTATGACGTAGGTAGCTCGTTGGAAGTTGATGGCACTACGTACAACCTCCTGCAGCTCCATTTCCATGCCACAAGTGAACACACAGTTGGCGGGAAGTATTCGGATATGGAGATGCACTTGGTTCACCAGAGCGCAGACGGGGGCTACGCTGTCGTTGGCGTGATGATCAATCGGGGGGCTGAGAACGCGGCCTTCGCGCCGGTTTGGAACAACCTGCCGGCCGAGGAAGCGGAAGCACAGACCGTCGGCGGCGCGAGTGTCAACGCCAGCGATTTGCTGCCGGCAGACCCGACATACTTCCGGTACAACGGTTCATTCACCACGCCGCCGTGTACAGAGGGCGTGAAGTGGTTCTTGATGAGCAATCCGGTCGAACTCTCGGACGCCCAGATTGCCTCTTTTGAGCAGATCTACGACGGCAACTTCCGCCCCGTGCAGCCGTTCAACGACCGCTCGTTCCTGGTGACTTCGGAAGTGGCGGCTGCGCCCACAGCACTGCCGACCACCGGCACCAACCGCACGGACCAGCTTTCTCTCGTGTTGATACTTGCTGGCATCGCTGCCCTGGGCGTTGGGCTCGTCGGTTACACCACCCGTCGCCAGTCTGCATAGTGCTTACCTGAATCCGCTTTAGTTGTTGGGTCCGATTTCTTTGATCGTAACGGGGCTGGCGGGCGACTGTCTGTCCGCCAGTCCCCACTCTTTCCCATGAGCACATTCAGCGTCCGCGTAACCAAAGACTACCTGGTCTTTTCGGCGGGTCACTTTATCACCTACGGGGATGGCCTGTGCGAGCGGCTGCACGGACACAACTACCGGGTGGCAGCCATCCTACATGGCCGCCTCGACGAATACGCCCTCGTCTACGATTTCGTGTCACTCAAGAAGCGGCTTCGTGAACTCGTGGACCGACTGGACCACCGCACGCTGCTCCCCACGAAGAACCCCTTACTCGACGTCGGCGAGGACGGCAATAATGTGACGGTCCGCTACCAGGACCAGTTCTACTCGTTCCCCAAAGGCGACGTGCTGCTGCTCCCGATTGCAAACACCACGGCGGAGATGCTGGCGCTCTGGCTGGCCGGGAAACTGCACGACACGCTGGTCCGTGAGCAGGCCCGGAACGTCGTTGGGTTGGATATCGAGGTAGAAGAGTCGTTTGGCCAGAGTGCCAATTGCCATAAAGAAATCTCGTGGACGTAGCTACGCATTCCGTATACCTAAGCCTGGGCTCGAACCTTGGGGACCGGGAAGCGAACCTGCTCGCGGCGCTGGCAGCCCTGCCACCGGACGTGCAACCGATGGCCGTTTCGCAAGCCTACGAAACCGAACCGGCGTACTATCTCGATCAGCCGCCATTCCTGAACGCGGCCTGCTATGCTCGCACGTCGCTGCCTCCGACGGCGCTGCTCACGTACCTGAAGGGCATCGAGCGATCGCTGGGCCGTCGCACTGGCGTAGTACGCTTCGGGCCGCGCACCGCCGACATAGATATCCTTTTCTGGGACGACCGGGTAGTGAGCACCGCTCAGCTTACGATACCGCACCCTCGGCTGGCCGAACGCGGTTTCGTGCTCGTGCCGCTGGTGGAGATCGCGCCGGACCTCGTTCACCCGCTGACGGGACTCTCGGTCGCCGATATGTTGGACCGTTTACCAGGCCCCACCGGTGTCCGCGCCACACGGCCCGGATTCTCCGCAAAGGCCTGGGCGAAGCTGGCACAGGAGGGCATACATGGAGAGCATGGCGCCGCTTAGAGGACAGGTCGGACTGGCCCTGGGTGGTGGTGGCGCCCGCGGGATCGCCCACATCGGCGTGCTCAACACGCTGGACCGGGCCGGGATCCGGGCAGATCTGGTGACCGGCGTGTCAGCCGGGGCTATCGTGGGCGCCGGCTACTGCGCCGGCCTGCCCCTGGATAGCATGGTGGACCTCGCCAGCCACATCGGCTGGCACCGGCTGCTACGCCCAACGATCCCAACGTTGTCCCTCTTCGACACGGCCCCTTTGGAAAACCTGATCGCCGAGCAGACCGGCTGCCAGACATTCGATGATCTGGAGATTCCGTTGGCCGTTGTCGCCTGCGATATCTTGACCGGTGCGGAGGTGGTTTTGCAGGAAGGTTCCTTGGGGTCCGCCGTACGCGCCAGCGCGGCGTTCCCCGGCCTCTTCTCGCCGATCGAGTCGGGCGAACAACTGCTGGTCGATGGGGGAATCATCAATAACCTGCCCGTTTCGGTCCTCAAGGAACAAGGCTGCGACTACGTGATTGCTGTGGACCTGGTACCTCCCCCAACGGAAATGCCCCGACCGGCCAACCTCATGGACATGTGGCAGATGGCCGTCTTCTTGATGGTGCGCGGAACACAGCCGCCTGCGGAACAAGTGGATTGCCTGATCGCGCCGCCGGTAGGGAGCTTTTCGTTTGCCGATTTCGGTCGCAGTCAGGATCTGTTGGCCCTGGGCCGGGCCGCGGCGGAAGCCGTGCTCCCCAAACTGCGTCATGACTTGGGAATGACAACGAGATAACGCATTGGCGTAAACGCCGCGCAGTTCATCTACTGGTTGCAGAAGATGTGTGTTGCTGAGGTCGTTGACCACGTCTTGCCTTGGCAACACCTCAATTGGGGACATGTTCTTGGGCCACCTCCAGGGGCCAACCCCAAGTTTTGTCCGCTGCAGTTGGCCGGCTACGACATCAGCCAGCTGCCGATGGCCTCCCTCTGCGCCGGCTTCAGCATGATCTGGCCCACGGAGGCAGCCCAAAACCATGTCCCCAGCTTGTGACGGTCACCTCGGGTGTCCGTCAAAGTTTTGCGTTTGGGGGGCTGAAGTCGCTTGGCAGCTTGA
>CAZDTE010000091.1:0-12363 GCA_964508275.1 uncultured Ardenticatenales bacterium | reverse complement strand
CGGATCAAGACGCCCCAGATTATTGAGATGATACCTTTTCCAGATAAATAAACCTGCCAGAAAGATATCACGAAGCCTGTTAGCATTCGCGAAATGTCTTCAAACGAGGTGGAAAAGCCCAAGGAACTCCCTTGTAGATTGCTTTTTCGATCTATTGTGGGCCGCATCGAGAATCTGTTTGGGAGAACTATCTTCTTGGAGTTCCCTAAGTTGCGTTCTACGAGAGGGCCTCCGCCACCAACTCGGCCACCTGGCCCGGGTGACCGGCGACCTGCACACCGGCCTCTTGCAGAGCGGCGATCTTGCTGGCAGCGGTGCCGGTTCCGCCGGAAATAATCGCCCCCGCGTGCCCCATCCGCTTCCCTGGCGGCGCCGTCTGCCCGGCGATGAAGCTGAACACCGGTTTGGTCACGTTGTCGGCTATGAAGGTGGCTGCTTCTTCCTCGTCGGTGCCACCGATCTCGCCGATCAGCACGACAGCCTCCGTCTCCGGATCATCCTGGAACAGGCGCAGGATGTTGATGAAGTTCGAGCCGGGGACGGGGTCGCCGCCGATCCCAACCACGGTGGTCTGACCGATGTCGCGTACGGTCAATTCCCAGACGACCTCGTAGGTTAGCGTGCCACTACGCGAGACCAACCCCACCGGTCCGCGTTTGTGGATGTACCCGGGGATGATGCCCACTTTGGCCTCGTCAGGTGTGGTCAGACCCGGGCAGTTGGGGCCGATCAAGCGAGTGCCAATCGAATCGAGGTAATGCTTGACCGGGATCATGTCCAGCACGGGAATGCCCTCTGTGATACAGACAATCAGCTTGATGCCAGCGTTGGCGGCTTCCAGGACGGCATCGGGGGCGAAGCGAGCCGGCACGTAGATGATGGACGTGTCGGCGCGGGTTTCATTCACGGCTTGCTGCACGGTGTCGAACACCGGCACGCCGGCCACAGTTTGCCCGGCGCGTCCGGGCGTTACGCCGGCGACAACGGGAGTGCCGTAGGCCACCATCTGCTCCGTGTGGAACGCGCCCTCACGGCCGGTGATGCCCTGCACTAACAAGCGGGAGTTCTTGTTGACGAGAATGCTCATGGATTGCCTCCTAATTGTGAATCGGCGAATGGGCGGATAGGTGAGCCTGTGGTTGCGCTGACAAGTTGTCTTGCGGCCCAACGTATTCGCTCATTTGCTTGCTCACTGGTTTGCAGTACAAAAACATCGAGTGACTTCAAACAACACGTTTGTGCCAAAGCCCATGCTGTCCACGGCGATCCGCTCGTCATGGGCATGGGCCAGGCCGAAAACTGCTGTGTGTGGATCGTAGCGCACGGGAGAGAACCCGTAGACGCGGGTGCCCAATCGAACAACGTGTTTGGCGTCGGTGGCGCCGGTCAGCATGTAGGGCATCAGGATCGCATCCGGGACCTGCTCGGCCAGCACCTGGCGAATGGTATCGAACAGCGGCGAGGCCAGGTCGCTTTCCAGCGGCGGGCCGTAGTCCAGGAATTGGACGCTGGCGTGATCCCCGATGACGGCCTCAAGTTCGGCGCGGAAGCTTTCGCGCGTTTGGCCCGGCAGTATCCGCCCGTCCACATGGGCCTCGGCGACCGAGGGGATCACGTTCACGCGGCTGCCGGCCTCCAGCATCGTGGGAGTGGCTGTGTTGTGGAGCATGGCCACGAACACGCGCCGCAGGTCCTCGCGCAGCGGTATGCTTTCCGGCTCGGTCCCGCCACCGTTGAGCAGCGTTTCCAGGCCGGCCCGCACTTCCGGCGTCTGGTGCCGGGCGATGGTTTCCAGCATTGTGCGGACGGTGGCGGTCACGTGCAGCGGAAGCGGTCGTTCCCCCAGGCGTTGCAGCGCTGTCGCCAGGTGTTGGACGGCGTTGTCTTCGTGCGGCACGGACGCATGGCCGGGGCGTCCCCTGGTGCGGAGGGCGAAGCGAGCATAGCCTTTCTCGGCGGTCTGGCAGGTGTAGAACAGCGTTCCGCCGATCTCGTAGGCGAAGCCACCCCCTTCGTTCAGCGCGTATTCCGCGCGGATCTGCTCCGGGTGGTTGTCAACCAGCCAGGCGGCCCCGTACTGCCCGCCCACCTCCTCGTCGGCAGCGGCCATGAAGATGACGTCGCGCTGCAGGGGCAAGTCCAGGCGGCGGAGGAGCAACATGACCATGAGTTCCATAGCCACCATGTTCTTCATGTCCACCGCGCCGCGCCCCCAGACGTACCCATCGGCGACGTCGCCGGCGAACGGGGGATGAGTCCACTGATCGGCCTCTGCCGGAACCACGTCGGTGTGGCTCATCAGGAGGAGAGGGGGCAGCTCCCCGGAGCCGCGCAGGCGCGCCACCAGATTGCCACGCCCAGGCGTTGCCTCCAGGATGACCGGCTCGATGCCGTCGGCGCGCAGCACGTCCGCCAGGTATTCCGCCGCCAGCGTTTCGTTGCCGGGCGGATTCACCGTGTCCAGGCGGATGAGTGCCTGGAGATGGCGCACTGCCTCATCCCGGACGGCGGCTGCATCCAGGTCTGGCATATTCCGGATCACCGGGCACTATGCCTTCGCCAGGGCGACCGCTTTTTGGGCGGCTTCGGCCAGGCTGCCAGCGGTGATCATCTGGGCGTCGGCCAGAATGGCGCGACCTTCTTTTTCGTTCGTGCCGACCAGGCGGGTGACCATCGGCATGTCGGTGTCGATCTGTTCCAGGGCGCTGAGGATGCCCTTCGCGACCTCGTCGCAGCGCGTGATGCCACCAAAGATATTGAAGAGGACCGCCTTTACGTTGGGATCGGCCAGGATGATGCGCAGTGCAGCGGCCACTTTCTCAGCCTGGGCGCCGCCACCGATGTCCAGGAAGTTGGCAGGTTCGCCGCCGTACAGCTTGATGACGTCCATGGTAGCCATCGCCAGGCCAGCGCCATTGACCATGCAGCCAATCTCGCCGCCCAGGCCCACATAGCTCAGGCCGTGCTGACGAGCGGCGGCCTCGGCCTCGGTTTCTTCGCTGGCATCCCGCTTGGCAGCCAGCTCGGGTTGGCGAAACAGGGCGCTGTCATCCAGGACGATCTTGCCGTCAACGGCCAACAACTGGCCGTCGCCGGTGACGACGAGAGGGTTGATTTCCGCCAGGTTGGCATCGCTGGACACAAAGCATTCGTACAGACCGTGGGCGATCGCGGTGAATGACCGGACAAGGGCCTTGTTTATGCCGATACCAAACGCAAGTTGCCGGGCCTGGAAGTCCTGAAAGCCAATCGCCGGATTGACATGTACCGTGACGATTTTTTCCGGGGTGGTCGCGGCCACCTCTTCGATGTCAACGCCGCCGGCAGCGGAGGCCATCAGGGCGACCTCGCGGGAAGCGCGATCCAGCACGACGCCGAGGTAGATCTCGTTGGCGATGTCAGCGGCCTGATCCACCAACACCTTGTCCACCGTAAGCCCTTTGATGTCCATGCCCAGGATCTGGCTGGCAATGGACTCGGCCTCTTCGGGGGTCTTGGCCAACTTGACGCCGCCGGCCTTGCCCCGGCCACCGACGAGCACTTGTGCCTTGACTACCACCGGGCCACCCAGTTTGGCAGCGACCGAGCGCGCCTCGGCCGGGGTGGTTGCCACGTCGCCGCCGGGAATGGGGATGCCGTGTTCGGCGAACAGGCGCTTGGACTGATACTCTTGTAGCTTCATGAACTTGCCTCCGTGGACACAAAAGTTGAAGAGAGATTTGGGAGCCGAATACGGGCGGATTATAGCACATTGTGTTCTATTTTGCAATACCACGTACCATTGATGCTGGCGATTACGCATAGCGCACCGCCAAGACGCAGAGGCGTAAACAACCGGCCAGAACACTCTCTCCAGACATTTGTGGGCAATCACCAGATACGGGCCATTGACATTATGCCCCTTTCGTGATACAATGGCAACCTGTAGCGTCTCCCCGATGTGACTGACGATCACGCGCGTCCTGTTCGGCGGAGAACGCCCCCAGCACGGGAACACCAAACACTGTGACCAGTGATCACTGAACGCTGAATACTGAGCGCCATCTGCTGTTTTCGAAGCGCGCGAATCCACATGTTGGAAAGGTGTTGTCATGAACCGGTTTCGTCGTCTCTTGCTCATCGTGGGGATCATCATCGTTCTTGTCGTGATCGTGGCGTTGGCCGGCGGTTCGTGGTTCGTCCGGCGCAGCTTCCCGACCACTCGGGGTACGCTGACCGTCGCCGGTTTGCAGGCCGAGGTGCAGGTCTACCGCGATTCCTGGGGCATCCCGTACATCTACGCCCAAAATGACCACGACCTGTTCTTCGCGCAGGGATACGTCCATGCCCAGGACAGGCTGTGGCAAATGGATTTCCACCGCCGCATCGGGCACGGTCGCCTCTCCGAGATCTTCGGCCAGACGACCATCAAGACGGACCGCTTCCTCCGCACCATCGGGCTTTCCCGTGCCGCCCGTGCCGACCTGCAGGCGATGGACGCAGCCGATGTGACTGTGCTGCAGGCGTACGCCGGCGGCGTGAACGCCTTCCTCGACTCGCACCAGGGCCGGCTGCCCCTCGAATTCACGATCCTGGGGTACAAGCCGGAACCTTGGGAACCGGTCGACACGCTCGTGTGGGGCAAGGTCATGGCCTGGGATCTGGGCGGAAACTGGGACGCGGAACTGCTGCGTGCCCGCCTGATCCAAACCGTCGGTGAGGACGCGCTCGACGACTTCGCCCCGCCTTATCCCCAGACCGCTCCCGTCATCATCCCACCGGAAGCCAGAAGCTACGCGCTCCTGGGCCGACCACGCCTCGACTCGGTGGCCCAGGCGCTGGCCGAGGCCCAGCGCATCCCGTTCGGAGGGGACGCCGGCCTTGGAAGTAACAACTGGGTGATCGACGGCGCCAAGTCGGCCACCGGAAAACCGTTGCTCGCCAACGACCCGCACCTGGGGATCCAAATGCCCTCGATCTGGTACGAGATGGGGCTCCACGGCGGCGGTTACGACGTCGTCGGCGCTTCGTTCCCCGGAGTACCCGGCATTGTGATCGGCCACAACGCCCGCATCGCCTGGGGTGTCACAAACCTGGCGCCTGACGTGCAGGACATCTATCTGGAAAAGCTGAACCCGGCCAATCCCGACCAGTACGAATTCGAAGGCCGGTGGCAAGAGATGAAAACCGTCCAGGAGAAAATCCGCGTCAAGGGTCAGGACGAGCCGGAGATCATGACGGTACGCCTCACCCGCCACGGGCCGTTGCTCAATGATGTGGTGGAGGGTCTCGATCAGCCGGCCGCGTTCCAGTGGACCGCCTTGCGCGAGCCAAGTACGCTGGTTCCTTCCCTGCTCATGATCGACCGGGCCACAGATTGGCAAGGATTCCGGGAGGCCGTGTCACGATGGGACGTGCCGTCGCAAAACTTCGTTTACGCCGACGTGGATGGCCACATCGGCTACCAATCGCCCGGCCGCATACCCATGCGCACCAAAGGTCAGGGCGTCGTGCCTGTCCCCGGATGGACCGGTGAACATGAGTGGACCGGCTACATCCCCTTCGATGAGTTGCCCAGCGTTCTCGACCCGCCTACCCACTTTGCGGCTACCGCGAACAACAAAGTCGTGCCCGATAGCTACCCCCATTTCCTGACCGCCGACTGGTCCGCGCCCTACCGGGCCATTCGCATCACCCAGCAGCTCGCGGAGAAGGAAAAGCTATCCGCCGACGACTTCCGGAACATTCAGGCCGACACGTTCTCGCTGCCCGCTGCGCAGATCGTCCCCCTGATCCGGCAACTCAAGCCAGATGGCATCATGCAAGAGCGGACACTCGCCCAACTCCAGGACTGGGATTACCGTCACGAGGTGGATAGCACCGGCGCGGCGATCTTCCAGGTCTTCTACTGGCGGTTGGTGCAGGATATTTTTGGCGACGATCTGGGTGCCGACCTGCTGGAAGACTATCTGGACCAGACCAACGCCCACCATGTCGCTATCGCCCAACTGATTGACCGGCCGGACAGCCTGTGGTGGGACGACACCAGCACACCGGCGACCGAAACGCGCGAGGATATCCTGCGCCGCGCCTTCGCCGAGACGGTGGATTACTTGGGCAACCGGTTCGGTGACGCGCCCGACCAATGGACGTGGGGACGCTTGCACCTGGCAGTCTTCAGCCACCCGCTGGGGTCCGTAAAGCCTTTGGACCGTGTCTTCAACAAAGGGCCAGCGGCGGCGCGCGGCTCCGGATTCACACCCGATGCCTCACACTTTGACTACAACGAGCCGTTCAACGTCACGTCCCTGGCTTCTTACCGGCAAATCATTGACGTGGGCGACTGGGACCGGTCCCGCTCGATCCATACGACCGGGCAGTCGGGGTTGCCTTTCCACAAGCATTTCGGCGACATGATCGACACCTGGCAAGCGGTCGAGTATCACCCGATGCTGTGGAGCGAGCAGGCGGTGCGCGACAACGCCGTGGATGTGCTCACGCTGCGACCCTGACCCGCGTCGAGACCAGTAGCCAGTCGTCAGATGTCAGTCGTCAGACATCACGGCTGGGCGTCCTGCCCTGCAGGCAGGCGGACTCCCGACCGAGCCCAGCACGCTTCGCCTCGGTCAACGGACGCCTGTCTGTGCCAGACAGACCTTCGGCGAGCAACAACCCGAAACCCGAAACTCACCGCCCCAGCCAGCGAGTGTACAGGTCATTGTCCAGGCCGACCCGGTGCAGTACGCGCCCTACCGTCTCGTTGACGATGTCATCTACGCTCTGCGGCCGGCCATAGAAAGCGGGCGCCGGCGGGAAGAGCACCGCACCGGCCTGCGCCGCAAGCGCCATCAAGCGGATGTGGCCGCGATGGAGCGGGGTTTCCCGGAAGACGAGCACCAGCGGCCGGCCCTCCTTCAACGTCACGTCGGCGGCGCGGGTGAGCAGATCGCCGGCGTAACTGTTGGCAATGGCGGAGAGGGTCTTCACGCTGCAGGGGATGACGACCATGCCCGTTGTGGCAAAGGAACCGCTGGCGATCGCCGCCCCAATGTCCTGCAGATCGTAGACCACATCGGCCAGCGCCTCCACGTCCGAGACACGCCGGTCGGTCTCGCTGGCGATGGTGATGCGCGCGGCCCGGCTGATCACCAGGTGCGTTTCCACGTCAGGGTCTTGGCGCAACGATTCTAGCAGGCGAATGCCGTAGATCGCCCCGCTCGCCCCGGACATCCCCACAACGAGCCGCTTCACGGCTTCACCCCGACGTGCAGCGTGACCGCGCCTAAGCCCAGCCGCCGGTAGCGGACGTCGCGCAACCCGACGGCGGTCAGCAAGTGAGTCAGCCCATCGGGCGAGACGAAGCGGTCCACCGACTGCGGTAGGTACGCGTACGCTCCCCGTCGCCCGCTGATCAGGCCGCCAATCACGGGCACCAAACGATGGAAGTAGAAGCGGAAGACCGTGCGGAAGACCGGCAGCGTGGGCCGCGTGATCTCCAGGCAGACGACCCGTCCGCCGGGCCGCGTGACGCGTGCCATCTCGGCCAGCGCGAGCGGCAGATCGGCGACATTGCGGAGCAGAAACCCGTTCACCACCGCGTCGAAACTGTCGTCGGGGAACGGCAACGCCAGCGCATCGGCGGCGGCGAAGGTCGTTACCCCGCCTTGACGCGCCAGCTTGTCGCGCCCGGCCGCCATCATCCCCCACGTGAAATCCACGCCGATGGCCGATGCGTCTGGCGCCGCGTTGGCGAGCAGCGGCAGGAAATCGCCCGTTCCTGTGCCTACGTCAAGGGCGCGACCGCCCGCGGGCAACGCGGCCAGCACCACTGCTTCGCGTCGCCAGGCCGCGTCACGGCCGCCGGTCATCAAACGGTTCATCAAGTCATATCGGCCGGCGATCGCCCCGAACATGTCGCGCACGCGGCGCGCCTTGTCTTGGGGCGGGGCCGCCGTCAGGCCAGATTCAACCACGGGCATAGCCTCTTTTCCAGTTGGTCGAGCGCAGCGTAGAGCAGGAAGCCGAGCAGCGCCATGCCCACAACGCCGGCGTACATCTCCGGATAGGCCAGCCGGCCCCACGTCTCGACGATGATGTAATAACCCAAGCCTGACGTGGTGGCAAACGATTCTGCGAAGAAGAGGACGGCCACGGCCGTACCGGTGCTCACCCGCAGCGCGGTCAGCACTGCCGGCAGGCAGGCCGGCAGGTAGACGAAGCGGAACAGCGCCCGCCGTCCGGCACCCAGCGAGCGCACCGAGTGTACCAGTTCCGGACGGATGCCGCCGGCAGCATCGCGTACGACGACCAAGATTTGAAAGAACAGGATGAAGGCGATGATGAACACCTTCGAGAGGTTGCCGATCCCCAGGAGGAGGAGCACGATCGGCAGAAAGACGATCTTCGGCACGGGATAGATCAGGTAGATGGCAGGAGCGAGGAGACGGTCGAGCCGGGGACTCTGGCCGAGGGCCAGCCCCAGCGGCCAGGCGGTCAGGACTGCCAGGATGATGCTGGCCAGCACGCGCAGACCGCTGACCAAAAAGTGCCTCCCCAGATCTTGCGGGAGGGCCACGACGAACGCTCGCAAGACCTCCGCTGGCCCCGGCAGGATCGACAGGCGCAGCCCCCAGGAGATGATCTGCCACACCAGAAGGATCGCGGCGGCGGCAACCAGTGTGTCGCGTCCCTTCATTCGGCCAACCTCGCGCGCAGTTCGTCACAGATGGCGTGGAAGGCGGCGGTGCCGCGATACGAGGCGTCGCCGGCGCCCGGATTCTCCACCACTTCCACCTGGTGGACCGGCGGCATGGTCAGCACAAGGATGTGTCCTCCCAGGAAGGAAGCTTCCTCGATGCTGTGCGTGACCAGGATCGTGGTCAGCGCTGTTTCCCGGCGCAACGCCACGGTCACGTTTTGCAGTTCCTCGCGGGTGAGGGCATCCAGAGAAGAGAACGGTTCGTCCATCAGCAGCAAGTCCGGGTCCATCGCCAGGGTGCGCGCTATGGCCGTCCGTTGGCGCTGCCCTCCCGAGATCTGTGATGGGTACTGATCGCGGACGTTGGTGATTCCCAGCCGTTCCAACCAGAAGTCCACTCTGGCGACCGGATTTGACACGACCTCATCCTGCGGCGCGTGGAGGCCGTCGGGGCCATAGAACCGGCGCACGCGCAGGCCGAGGGTCGCGTTCTCGGCCACCGTGGCCCAGGGGAGCAGCCCATAATCCTGGAGGATGAGGCCGGTGCGCGGGCGCGGGCGCTTCAGCGATTGCCGATCGATGCGGAGCTCGCCGGCGAGCGGTAAGAGCAGGCCGGCCAACAGATACAGCAGTGTGGTCTTGCCGCACCCTGAGGGGCCGATTACGGCCCAGGATTCACCGCGCGCCACATGCCAGTTCAGTTGTTCAAAGATCGGACGCTGGCCAGGATAAGCGAAGGTGAGATCCCGAACCGTGATCATGCTCCGGGCAGAAAGCTATCGTCCACCGCACTGTCAAAGGGGACCGGCTTTTCGATCAGGCCTTTGCCGATCAGCCAATCCACCACGTCTTGCCACTGCGCCTCGGTCGGCACGCTGGCTTCCGGGAAGGGCGGCATGGCATACGTGCCCTGGATGGATTCCGGCACACGCCCCTTTTCGATCAGTAGATTCTGGTATTTCTGGGGGTTCTCGTTGATCGCCGCTGCCGCTTTCTCCCAGGCCTTGAGGAATTTCTTGACCGTGTTCGGTTTGGCTTCGAGCGCATCCGTGCTGAAGGCGAGCACGCTCTGCGCGAAGTCGGTGTGCGTGCTGTCATCCACCAGGACGTTGGCGCCCGCCGCGACCGCGCCGGAAGCGAGGGGGTCGGGCAAGGTGGCCGCCTGGATCTGCCCCCTCATCAACAACTCGAAGCGCACCGGAATCTGGCTGACTTCCTGGACCGCGATCTCTTCGGGCGACAAGCCTTCGGCCTCCAGCAGCCGATCGGTAAGATACTCGATGATGGTGTTCTGGGAAATGCCGATCTCCACGCCCTTGAGGTCCTGGACCGAGTTGATGTCGGAGCCGGGCGCGGCCAGGATGCGAAACATCGGCGAATCGGCGTAGGCCCTTCGGGCCGTGCACACGACCTTGATGCGCGCTTCCTCTTTATTGAATAGGCCCACCGACATCAGGTCGGTCAGCTCGCCGTCAATCTGCCCGGTCTGCATCAGGGTGTCACGCTCCTGAGCGCTCTTCACCGGAATGAATTCGACCGTGATGCCCTGCTCCTGGAAGAATCCCTCTTGCTCGGCCACATGAAACGGAAGGATGTCCGTGATCGGGAGCAAGCCCATCTTCAGGGTGCTGTCCTCTGGCTTGGCGGCCGGCGAGGAACAGGCGACCAGCAGGCCCGCAAGCGCGAATGCCAGAACAGCACCGGTAAGAAACGTAATGCGTCGCATGGTGTATGCCCTCCGTATGGTCATGATGATCCTGTCTAGGCTGTGCTCTTCAGCGCAGCGAAAGTATAACAGAAATCGATCAGGTAGTCAAAGCCTGGATCACAAGGGAGTGTAGCGCAAAACTGTGGATCAACGTATGGTGACTGGAGTAGGGGCAAGGCATTCCTGCAGACCCCTGAGAGGGACAAACCGCCTGGCTCTGCCCCACCCCTCGGGAAGACCCCACCTGGAGGGGAACGCCTCGCCCTAGCAACCGTGCGGGACAGCACCGACAACACCCCACAGTTTTGTGTTATGCCCACAACAGGGTTGGCATTGCCAAAACAGACCCTTTGTGGTACACTTGTCATGGAAAATGGTCGGCAGGATAGGAGCAGAGAATGAGCGGAACGATAGAGATGGACCCGATCACGCTGCATCCCATCGGGTGGGTCGAGAACGCGGTCACCCCTCCGGAAGAGCCCGATTGGGACAACGTAGAGTCGGACATCATCTTGCTTGATGAATTGACACCCGCGTTGAAGGGCATTGAGGAGTTCTCTCACATAATCGTGATCTGGTGGATGCACCAGCAAGGGGACGAGCGCGCGCAGGCCCTGCAGATTCACCCAGAGCGTCGCGATGACCTGCCGCTGCGCGGTGTCTTCGCCACCCGCACCCCGAAGCGCCCGAACCCACTCGGCTTGACCGTCGTCAGGTTGCTCGAGCGAAAGGGGAACGTGCTCCGCGTCCGGGGATTGGACGCCTTCGACTGTTCGCCGGTGGTGGATATCAAACCGTACCTGACGCGGGGAGACCTGGTGGGGGCCGCCACGGTGCCAACCTGGTTGCAGAAGTTGTGGCGCTTGAATCGAGAGTGAGCCGCAGGCCGGCGTGGCTCCCTACATTCGGGCGCGGAACCAGTCGATGGTCCGGGCCAGGCCTTCATCCAGCCCCACTTGCGGACTCCAGCCGAGCAGCCGTTGGGCTTTGGAGATGTCGGGCCGGCGTGTCTGGGGATCGTCTCTTGTGCGCTCATCCTCCGGCTTGACAAACGTGATCGGGGACGTGGTGCTGCTGGCGGCGATCACCCGCTTGGCAAAGTCCAGGATTGTCATCTCGTCCGGATTGCCCACGTTCACCGGGAACACTTCGTCCGAGTGCAGCAACCGGACGATCCCCTCCACCAGATCGCTGACATAGCAAAAACTGCGTGTGCGCAGTCCGTTGTCATAGACAGTCAATGGCTCACCACGGAGCGCCTGGCGTACGAAATTAGGAACGACCCGGCCGTCGTCTAACCGCATCCGGGGGCCATAGGTATTGAAGATGCGCACGATGCGAGTCTCCAGCCCGTGCGTCGTGTGATAGGCCATAGTAAGCGATTCGGCGAACCGTTTCGACTCGTCGTACACCCCCCGCGGTCCGACCGGGTTCACGTTCCCCCAGTAGTCTTCGGGTTGCGGATGCACGAGCGGATCGCCGTAGACCTCCGATGTGGAAGCGAGCAGGAACCGAGCCTGCTTGTCCTTCGCCAACCCCAACGTTTTGTGCGTGCCCAAGGATCCTACCTTCAACGTCTGGATCGGTTTCTCCAGGTAGTCCACCGGGCTGGGCAGCGAGGCCAGGTGCAGCACCGCGTCAAGTGGCCCGGCGACGTAGATGAAGTCGGTCACATCGTGCTCGATGAACGAGAAGTGTTCATGCCCGGCCAGGTGGGCGATGTTGTCGACACTGCCAGTGCTCAGGTTGTCTATCGCGATGACCTCGTGGCCATCGTCTAGCAGGCGGTCGCATAGGTGGGAGCCAATGAAGCCGGCTCCACCGGTTATGAGGATGCGCATCAGAAGAACTCCCTGTTTGTGCGATTCGTCAGTCTGGCGTGTTGGCTTTTCAGCGTATTGCTTCTGCGTCGCTCTCCGCTCGACGTTTCACGGTTAGGTGGTATCATCTCAATAACTTGGGGAACGCCCCCCGGCCC